>JBEICW010000126.1:0-7678 GCA_040383785.1 Ignavibacteria bacterium
CATTATCTCCAATATTATAACATACATTTGTTTCATTAAACGCAACAGAAACAGTTGGCACTGTTCTATCATATCTAAAAATAAAAGCGTCATCTGCTTCAAAAGGATTACCCGTTACAGTTGGAGTAGGAATAACTGTTACAGAGTTACCAGCAACGTCATTGATTTCAACTTGAATACGTAAGTCCGAAGTATTATCAAGATTTGCACCATTAGCAAAAACATTCCAAATATTTGTAATATCTTGTCTATTTACCCAGTCAGTAACTTTAAAGTAATTGCTATAGTTTGCTACACCAAAATTATCTTGCTCTGTACCCAAATTTATACTTGAATAAATACTATTTGGACCTAATTGAGTCCAATTATTACCGTTTCTATATTGTAAAATTGATTTTACACCATTACCTGGTCTATTCATAGTTGGATCTGGTTCAAATTCAAAAGTTGCACCAACTACGTCTGGTGCACCGCCAACAGTACCAGTATTTTTATTGAAGAAATATCTATCATCTGAATCATCTTGATCACCATAACATTCTGTAGCAAATTCTTGTAAATAGAATTGGCTTAAATCTGAAGAGTATGCTTTTACTAATTTAGGTTTAACATTATCTAATACAATTGTTTCGTAAGTAGATGCCATAGCAGCATTTCTATCTTGATAAGAAGTTTCATTATCCGCTATATCAATAGGTATTAATCTAAATTCATAAACATCACCATTGATTTCTGAAGTAGTATGTAATTCTTGATATAAATTAGTATTTGATACTAATTCATAATTTGCAGTACCAATTGAAGGCAATGTTAATAAAACTGGTTCTTGATTAGTAATATTAGATACTTTAATCCATTGATCTATACTTGGAGTAGTAATATTTTCTGGAAAATAAGATGTTTTTTTGTATTCTAAGTAAGCTTTTCCACTTGGTAATGATATATCAGTTGAAGATCCTTTTATACCAAAAGCAAAATATAAAGTTTTGTTAGCAACTTGCGCAGCAATATTGAAATATTCTCTTGAAGCATCAGTAGAGAATAAAGCATTTAAATCATTTATACCTGCATTTCCAATTGCAACACCAGAAATAGATAAATCAGCAGGATCTGGAGTAACTCGGTCAACAGTTAAAGTTTCTGTTAAGTATTGATTACTATTTCCAGCTTTGTCATATATTTTAAAGCTAACTTGAATTGTGTGATCTAAGTTATCATTAGATGTAATCAATGAATTTATAAAATTTTGGTCTTCAATTGTAAATTTTTTGTTGTTGAAATCACTTATTGCATCAATATTTGTTAATCCATATGCAAACTCTATCCACTCTTCAGTGTCTCTTCTTGCATAAACTTCTACGTAACCACCAGTTAAAGTGTTATCATTAGCAGAAGCAATTGTAGGTAATTTAATCATTGTAGTTTTGATAGCATTATCTGCAAGATTAAAATAGTCTCCATCATCATCTGAATCATTATCTAAGTAATCGTATGCAAACAAATCGCCAGTTAAAGTAAAAGGTGTTCTTGGAGCAATTACGTCATATAATAATTCACTTGTAGCATTTGACCATGAGCCAAAATAAGCTAAAGCTGGTGTTTCAACTTCATTACCACCAATATCTGTAGTAGTTACTCTAAATTTTACATTTTTTCCTTCGTCAGTAGTTGCATTAAGTAATGTTGTTATATTAATCATAAATCTAACATAACCATTAGTGATATCCAGAGTTCCTATAGTTTTGTCATAACTTGCCATAGAATAATAATCTACACCATTAGTGCTATATTCAATTTCTACTTTACCGCCTTCAATTGAACAATCTAAAGCATCTATAGCGGAATTGATAATCACAAAGTCATCAGGATTAACTCCATTCAAATTTGATAGATTATAAACATCTAGAACTTGATCTGCACCATTTGTACCAGTTAAATATGTAACTCCTAATTGAGTAGCTAAAGAAGAATAACTAATTTCACTATCAGATTGATTTAATGGACCATTATCTGAACTACTTGGTTTTAATCTATCTACTTTATAGTCTTCTTCTGGTCCTGATATAGTAGTATTAATCATTTCATTACCAGACATATCTCTGATAATATCATCACCATTATTTTGCGTAATTGAAATTGAGTAATCATCACAATCATCATCTACATTTGTAGAACATTGTACTCTATAAATACTTGCATAACCATCACCATCTAAATCTACTTTAGTAATTGTACCTATTGTACCATCAGGATTTGAATCGCCACCATCTACAATATCTAATTTAAAATTAGCATCAACTAATTTTACTTTTTCATCAAAAGTAACTAAGAAATGAATTGTAGTAGCATTAGTACCGTAACCTGTTGTTACCCAATTTGGATTAACATATTTAGTTCTAACGCTAGATAATACTTTAGAAGGCGTCCAATCTCTAATTAATATTTCACTTGGTGTAACCATTGTATTATTTGCAAGGTCTTTTACATAAATTGATGGTATGTTTTCATAGCTTACAAGTACATCTTCACCATTTCTAATTGTACTTAAATCAATAGATGTCGAACAAATTGCTGAGGTATTGTCAGGTCCTTCTAACGTTATTCCAATTATTTGTTCTCTAACTAAATTATTAGAATTATTATAAAATGATATTGTAAATTTAGTTTTTACATCACCAACAAACGAAACTGGCTCCGTAAAAAATAATCTAAATTGATTTGAATTTATATATTGAGTACTCATCATTTCTGGCTTAGTTGCATCAGGTGAAGTTGTAAATGCATGGTAATTAGTATAACCAGATGCACCATCAGTATTATGAGATTGCAATCTATAACCATAATCTGTATCAGCAGCCAATCCTTCAATTAAAAATTGAGCAGGATTTGGTTTACCAATATCAACACCTTCCCATTCAACTTGACCTAAATCATAATTGATTAAGTCCATAGTGTACCATTCAACATCAGTACCATTTGTCCAAGACGCTAATGCATTTTTGTCTGTAATACTACCAGCTGCCAAATTTGTAGGCTTAGTTGGTAAAGGTTGTGCTAAAGTTTTAAATGTAACTGGGTTATTAGTGCCACCAGTTTCCAAATACTCAGGGTCTACACCACCGTCATTTTTGTACTCATATGCTTTTACGCTATAAGTAGTATTTGCAATTAGATTAGTAATATTTACTGTTCTTGTAGAACCACCAGCCAAGTATACAATTACTGCTCTACCTGAAGCATTATTTATTAGCACTTGTGAGCCAGTAGCACCAAAGTTGCTATTTGACGAATACAATATACCATCATTGATTTTGTTATCAACATCGGTTTGAGTTACATTACCAGTATAAACTACTAATAATCTACCATTACCATTACCATTTATCCAAGAAACTGTTGCAGTAGTCTTAGCTAAATTACCAATAGTTATAAAACGAGAATTTGTTCCCGGTTTTCCAGCAAACACTTCCACCTGATTGCTGATACCTAACAAACATACTAGCATTAGTGTGGCTAGTTTTTTGTAAAATTGTTTCATATTTGAAACTCCCAAATTGTTAAAAAATATTTAATAATAAAAAATGTTCTTGATTTAAGTTCAAAATTACAGATACATATATCAATTTTTTTAGCATAATAACAACAAAATATATAACATAAAAAATTTTGGACACAATTTATGATATTATGTCTAAAAAATTGATTATATTTACAATTATGGATATAGTTTTACCTAAAATTGTATTACATACAAAACAAAGATATAATTTTTTTAATTAATTGCAAAAGATTTTTTTTAATTTTAAATAAATTTTAATTTTATTTTACAATTGTGCTTTATCCACCCTCAAAAATTCATTTTACAATATAAACTTGATTAATATTTCAAGTCTAATTGAAATATTAATCTGCTGTTATTATTTTCATTTAATTGTAAATTTCCACTACCTATTGTTTCTTTTTCATTAAATAAAGTCGAAGAATATCTTAAAAATAATGTGATACTATTATTATATTCATATTCCAAACATGTTAAAAATCTGCTTCCTTTATCATAAAGTAGAGTTGTGGTGGTATAACCAGGAACTGCATATTCATATTGCCAAATTGCTGAATTAAAACTATTTGTGTTAAATATAGTATATCTTGAACTAAACTTCAAATTTTCCATTAATTCTTTGTGTAATTCCAAATAAACCAAAGTACCAGATTCACTTTCAAATAACTTTGAATAATTTATGTAATTTTGCTCTAATCTAATTCTAAATTTTGAGGTTTCATTTATTACAGTGTGATATTCAATTCTAAACTCATATCTTGATCTATCGAACATCACCCTTTGATTAAAATCCTCTGAAGTAGAAGCTTCTCTTTTGTTTTCGTATTTTAATCTATTAATAAATTTGTTTTTACTATCTAAAATATACTCAGTCTCTATAAATAAATCAAAACCATTTTGGTAACTTGGTAGTGAATTGATTTTACTTGGTGTATTATAAAATTCAAAATATTGATAAAATCTAAAATTTTCAAAACCTTTATATTCAAAAGCGTTATAAAAGCTGAATTGATTGGTTATATTATTTATTTCACCAAAATTATATCCATACATTGATTTTATATTTGGACTTGAAATACGCAGATTATTAGTCCAAATTAATTTTTCCCAATTTGTTTGTGTGGCTAATTTCATTGACATATTCATTTTTGTATCACTAACTATTTCAGTTCCAATAGAAAAGTTGTCAATATTATTTAAACTATAAAATGAAAATAATTTTGTATTTTGATTATCAAAAAATCTATCGGATTCTGGATTTAGAATTTTATCGTAATCAAAGTTAGTAAATAATATCCCATAAATATCTTTTTCATTACTAATTTCGGCATTTAATGTAAAGTTTTTTTCATTCAAATTGCCTCTTTTCGATATTTCACTTTCTGTACGGAATTGTGGTACTATTCCAATAGAAGTAACTTCGCCAATATCATTAATATTAGTTGTTCTTGAGTTATTTGCATAAAATGAGCGGATTTTTAGATTTGTTTGTGAACTAATATCAAAATTTGTTTCAATACTAATTCCTCTAAATATATTAAAATTTACAACTGAAGTATTTGGTTCGATGCCTTTAGATAATCTCATAACAGGTGAAATGATATCACTGCCTTTTGTAGCAGCAAAAGAACTCCAAAACACAGAACCATATCCAATTGTAGGCATAAAATCGCCTAAAACGATTTTAAAGTTATCATTTTTGTATGAAATACTACCACTCATAAATTCATTAACATTCAATTCACCAACATCTTTTTTTGATTGAATAATTGCATAAAAATCATCATTTCTAAACATCATTCTTTGGAATAAATCTAATTCATCACCAATAAATTTATCATTTTCAATTCCACTAATATCATTAAATCTACTTTGATTTCTAATTCTATAAATAAATTTATTTTTAATAGTTTTACTCTTTTTTTGTTTAATTTTATCTAAAATGATTTTGTCAACTATAGTATGTTGATTATAATTAATAGAATTATAATAGTCCAAACTATCTATAAATTTGTTCATTTCAGTGATTAAACTATCATTAATTAATTCATAAATTTTATTTGCAGTATTAATATCAATTGTAGGTAGTTCATATAAATTTTGATAATTTAGTTCATCATTCAAATCAAACTGAACATCAAACTTGTCTGTTAGTGGAGTTGTGTTTGAAACTCTACTATTAAATTCCAAAAACGGCTCAAATCCCTGCTCAACAATAGGCAAACTTTTATTTTGTTGTTCCAATCTTTCTAATTTAATAACTGGCAATTTTAGAGTATCTAATTTGGTATTAGCAATTTGTGATTGAGTGTTCTCAGAATCTTGGGCATTAGCAAATTGAGAATCAGTATTTAATTCAAATATTAAAACAAATATCAAACAAAATACAAAATGCAATTTGTATTTTGAATTAATTTTTTGTTGATTTAATATCTTTACTATATATACCAAATGTTATTAATTATATATTTATATATTTGTTTTAAATGTGTTTGAGGTTAAAGTTCATTATCTACCAACTGTAATTTAAATTTACAATAGTTAGATAGCCCAACTCATTTCTTTTGCTAAGGTTAAAACCAAAATCAAAATTATCATATAAGTTTGTTGATGTTCTCAATTCTAAAACTTGTGGATTGGTATTAAATGCCAAACCTATACTCATTATATTTTTTATGTTATATTTGGAAGCAAGTGATAGACTATTTGAAGTTTGAATATTCACCAAAGCATCTATATCAACAAAAAAATCTTGAATTATCTCTCCACCTATGCCAACAATTACACGTTGGGGAACATTATTAAATGAATCACCAAAATAATCTCTGTTTAAATTAGTTACCACAATTCCCAAATCATAATTTTCATTAATTTTCATAATCATACCTAAATTTACCCCAAAATAATTATATCTATTATAATTTTGAATACTCATATTATCATATTCAGCAGCAATTCCTAAAGTATAATTATTGAACAAATATGCATAACTTAAATTTATTGAAAATTGATTGTAAATATTACTTCCAACATTACTAAATGATAAATTTACATATTGATTAGTATCTATAAATAATCCACTACTTATATTATTTACAGCAAGCTCATCTAAATTAAAAATACTTGGTATTGTTGTTATTGTTACATAATTTGAACCTGAATTTTGTTCTAAACTTTTGCTAACCTTAACCTTATTTTGTCTGTAATTTTGTGCAGGATTTTGAATTAATTTGTTTGTCAAATTATTGGCTTTTCCAACTGCTGATGGTAATTGAATGATTTGATTGCTCAAAGTTTGGGAGAGTAAATTGAAATTAATATTAAATAACAAAAATAAAATAAAAATTACAAAATATAATTTGTAATTGTATTTTGTATTATAAAGTTTGGTAGCAAAGTAAGTTAATTTAATTATATGTATTTTTAGCATATTCCTTTCGTATAACTAAAAAATAAAGGTATATTTACAACTTTTACAAATTACATACGTAATATAATTACAAGTTTAAATTTAAGTGAGATTTAAAACAAATTCTTAAAAACAAAAATCTTTTAAATTTTAACTTAAAATTTACCTTAAAATTTTATTTTCTTTTTTTATTATCAAATTTTTCTTAATTTAAATAAAATTATGATAAAATTTATAATATAGTTTAAAATTATTTGTTTAATGATTGATAATTGTAAAATTTTTAAACAAATGTATATTAGGAGACAGAATTTAATGAGATTATTGAAAATATTAATTATAATAGTTGTTTATTTCACATTTTATAATGATTCTAACTCGCAAGAAATAAGTGCAAACGTAGTAGTAAACAAAGAAAGACTATCTCAAGAAAATATGATAAATATAAATTCTTTGGAGGTGGACATAACTCAATATCTAAACAATCAAAAATTCACAACCACTGATTGGGATGGACCACCAATTCCAGTAGAAATTAATATAGTTTTATCAGGTGGAACAAATGGAAACTACGGTGCACAGATATTTATAATTGCCAAACGATACCTTAATGGAAATACAAATGCTTCATCAGTAACTTTAAAACTTGTAGATGAAAAATGGGGTTTTAATTATTCACAAGGTGGTTTCTTGACATTTAATCCACTGAG
>JBEICW010000127.1:0-7648 GCA_040383785.1 Ignavibacteria bacterium
CCGGCGGGTCGTCTTGATGTTAAATCGAAATGCAGTTGTGATTAAAAAGTCCTGCGACACCACCCCCAAACCCCGCCCGAAGGGCAGGGAGTAAGAAAAAACCGCCAAAAATCGTGAAATATCGTGAAGTTTTTTGCAAAATATTCTTCGTGAATTAAATATTTAGTTTGAAGTGTTTATTTAGAAATTATAATAATCAAAAATTTAAAATCAATTCAATAAAAAGGGCTAAATTTATGAGAAAGTTGGTGCTATTAATTACAATCGCATTTTTCGGTTATACTTTATTCACTGCTTGTAATTCCGATAAAAAATCAGATACAAAAACCGCAGAAGTTGGTGCTATCAATGAAGAAGAATTGCATACAAAAGCAAAAGCTATTTTCAAAGTGCTTGATGATAAAATGCCAGGTGCAGATAAAGATACTCCAGCATTAGTTGCCTTAGGTAAAAAATTGTACTTTGAAACTAAACTATCATCTACTGGTACTCAGTCATGTAACTCTTGCCATAATTTAAATGGCGGCAATGCAGGTGTTGATAACATGGTAACATCTGAAGGTGCAGTAAAAGGCAATTTTGGTAACAGAAACTCACCAACTACATTAAACGCAGGATTTCATTTTGTGCAGTTTTGGGATGGTAGAGCAATTGACCTAAAAGAGCAGGCTAAAGGACCAATCTTAAACCCTGTAGAAATGGGTATGAAAGATGAAAAAACTGTTGTTAAAGTAATTTCTTCCGTACCTGAATACAAAACTATGTTTGCTGAAGCATATTCAGAAGCAAAAGATAAAATTACTTATGATAACTTAGCAAATGCAATCGCAGCATTCGAGAGAACATTGGTTTCAAAATCTCGTTTTGATGATTATTTGGCTGGTGATAAAAATGCCATTAATTCAGATGAGAAAAAAGGAATGGCTTTATTTATGGAATCGGGCTGTAATACTTGCCATGGTGGAGCATTATTGGGCGGAAATATGTACCAAAAAATGGGTTTAATCAATCCATACAGTAATATAAAAGACTTGGGTAGATTTGAAGTAACTAAAAATGAAGCAGATAAATTTATGTTCAAAGTTCCATCTTTACGCAATGTGGGCAAAACTGCTCCATACTTCCATGATGGTGCGGTAAAAGACCTAAACGAAGCAGTTAAACAAATGGCTTGGATGCAATTAAATAAAAAATTAACAGACGCAGAAATAAGTTCAATTGTTAAATTTTTAATCTCATTATCAGATAAAAGATTTGATCAAAATTTGAGTATTGCAAAAAATTAATTGTTTAATAATTAAATTTAATTTAACATAAAAAAAACAGGCAATTTCGCCTGTTTTTTTTATGTTACTTTTAGATATAATCTTGTAATTTAGAAAATCTTTTTGATCCAATCTCTTACTTTCTGTCGCCTTTTTTGCGGATTATAAATCTTGGGCGTGTTGGCTCTTCTACTACTTTTTTCTTTGGTGTAGTTGCCGAACCTTTTACTCCAGTTTTTGCACCTACTTTAATAGATTTAGTTCCTGCTTTGGCTTTCTTTTCTAATTTTGCTCTTTCTTTTTCAGTTTTTTCTTCGTTAAGTGCAATTTGTCTTGCTTTCCCTGGGTTCGCAGCCAAAAAGTCAACTACAATTTTCAAGCAATCATCTTCTGTTAAGTCTTCTATAACTGCATCTTTAGGTAGTTTGTAGTTTTCTTTTTTGTAATATAAATATGGTCCCCATCTACCTTTTAGGATTTGCAATTCAGGATTATTATCAAATATCTTTAGCTTTTTCTCAGCTAATTTTTTGCGTCCCAATTCTATCAAATCTATTGCTCTTTCTAATTCTACTGTATATGGGTCATCAGTTTTTTCAAGTGAATAAAATGCAGAATTATGCGACAAATAGGGTCCAAATCTACCAATACTTGCTTTTATTTCTTTTCCTTCAAATTCACCTATTGCTCTCGGAAGTCCGAATACACTAAGTGCTTGCTCTAATGTAACAGATTCAATAGACATACCTGCTCTAAGCGAAGCATATTTTTTGTCTTCATCTTCGTTATCGCCAATTTGCGCTAATGGTCCGTATTTCCCTAATCTAACTGAAACTGGTTTGCCTGTTTTTGGGTCAGTACCTAATATTCTATTCCCGACAACTCTATCAGCTTCTTTAGATGTTCTTTCTACAGTTAGATGGAAAGGAGTATAAAATTCCTGAATCATCTGATTCCATTCAATTTTACCTTTTGCAATTTCATCAAACTCATTTTCTACATTTGCTGTAAAACTGTAATCCAAAATTGTCTCAAAGTGGTCAACTAAAAAGTCATTTACCAACATCCCAATATCAGTTGGGAATAATTTACTTTTTTCGCGTCCTACATTTTCGGTTTCCATGGCTTGAGTAATATTATTATTAATCATAGCAATTACTTTGTAATTACGAGTTGTGCCTTCCCTATCCTCTTTTACTACATATCCCCTTTTTTGGATTGTAGCGATAGTAGGTGCGTAAGTAGATGGGCGCCCAATTCCTAATTGTTCTAATTTTTTTACCAAACTAGCCTCTGTATATCTTGCTGGTGGGCGAGTATATTTTTGAGTTGCGGTTAGTTTATTTAGATTTAATTTTTCGCCAACCTTTACTGGTGGCAATAATTTATTTTCGCTATCTTCATCTTCCACTTCATCATCATCTTTGGAATCTAAATACACCTTCAAAAAGCCATCATATTTAATTACTTCGCCAATAGTCAATAATCTTTCATCACTATTAGAATTTTGAACTGTGATTATAGTTCTTTCTATATTTGCAGGGGACATCTGCGAAGAAATTGCTTTTTTCCAAATTAATTCATAAAGTCTATTTTCTTGACTATCAGAATTTAATGATTTTCGATTAAAGTCTGTTGGTCTAATTGCTTCATGGGCTTCTTGAGCCGAGTCTGATTTTGTTACATAATTTTTTGGACTTGAGTAACTTGGTCCGTAATCTTTTACGATAGTAGTTTTGGCAGAATCTATTGCCAATGTAGATAAATTTACCGAGTCGGTTCTCATATATGTAATGTAACCAGCTTCGTAAAGTTTTTGAGCTACAAGCATCGTTTGAGTGATTGAAAAGCCCAATTTTCTACTTGCTTCTTGCTGAAGAGTAGAAGTTGTGAATGGTGCAGTCGGATAACGTTTCGTTGGTTTTACTTCTAAATCATTTACAAAAAAGTCACCATTTTTACACTTTTCAAAGAATTTAATTACTTCATTTTCATTATCTACTGCTTTTGGATTTTTTGCAACAAAATTATAATCTTTGCCATCTATATTAGTATTAAAATCGCCTTTTACTTGGTAGTATGGATTAGCACCAAATTGATTAATTTCCCTTTCGCGTTCTACTACTATTCTTGTAGCAACAGATTGCACTCTACCTGCCGAAAGACTTGGTCTTACTTTTTTCCATAAAACCGGCGATAATTCAAATCCCACAAGTCTATCCAAAACTCTTCGCGCTTGTTGGGCATTAACTAAATTATAATCAATCATTCGTGGATTAGCAATTGCGTTTAATATTGCAGTTTTTGTAATCTCATGAAATACGATTCTTTTTGTTTTTTCTTCACTAAGTCCTAAAGTCTCGAATAAATGCCACGAAATCGCCTCGCCCTCTCTATCCTCGTCCGATGCTAACCATACTGTATCAGCATTTTTGGATAATCTGCGTAATTCAGCAACTAATACTTTTTTGTCATCTGAAACTTCATAATTTGGTTGAAAACCATTTTTTATATCTATTGCATTGTCGCCCTTAGATAAATCTCTTATATGCCCGTAACAAGACTTGACAATAAATGAGGCATCTAAGAATTTCTCTATCGTTTTTGCTTTTGCTGGTGATTCTACTATTACTAAATTTTTGATTGCTTTATCTGACATTGACTTATCTAAATTATATTTTCTATTATCTTTAAAAATAGTTTAAAAAAGTATTAAACGATACAAAATTAAACTAAAAAGTATATTTTTTGGAAATTTGCATTAAATTGAAAACGAAAATACGAATAAATGTTAATAATATCGTTTTAAAATCAATTTATTAAAGATTTTTTTAGTTTTTTATAGTTTTTTTAGATAATTTGTATTTATTCTGTAACTTTTTATAGACTTATTTTGTCTATACTATATAAAATCTTGCAAAAACTTAAAATGTTATTTTTTCAAGTCAAAACTCAAACTAAAATTACAATTAATTATGACTAAAAATATACTTTTCTACTCAATTTTTATATGTGTATTGTTTTTTAATACAAAGAACTCTTTTGCAGAAAATAAATCTCAATCTTCTTCTAAACAAACTACTTCTAAAATGGTTTCAAATAATATTAATTCTGAATTCTACTTAGATAGAATTAATTTAAAGTTCAAGGTAGGTAGTGATTTGTATATTGATTGGAAAAATTCTAATCGGACGCAATTACCAAATAATTTGACTTTTATTAATAATCTCATATTCAAAAATAAAATTGAAATCAAACAATTTATTGATGATAAATTAATTAAAGCAAGTGAAAAAAGATTTAATGAAATTTATAATCAGAATCTAACTTTGAAAAATAAAGTTAATCAACTAATTAATAAAGATATTTCAGATAAAAATTCTATAAATTCAAAAATTGCTAATTTATATGCAATTGCTTCAATTAGATTTGAAAATAATCTAACTGAAAGTGAAATTAATCAATTAATCAAAATCATAAGAGAAATTGATGGAATTGAATACGCTGATTTAGAATACAAAAACTATACAGTGGAAGCACCAAACGACACCTTGCTTCCAACTCAATATTATTTGGGAAATATAAAAGCAATGGAAGCATGGGAATTGGCTGACCCAAACAAAATTGCAAAAGTAGCTATTGTAGATACAGGAGTAATGACCGACCACGTTGATTTGATTGATAATATATTTGTCAATTTTGGTGAAATGGGATTAGATGACGGTGGTAATGATAAAACTACAAATGGAATTGATGATGACGAAAATGGATTTATAGATGATTTTAAAGGGTGGGATTTTGCCTCGAGTGATACAACTGGGCAAGATAACAATCCAAACCCAGGTAATGTTCACGGAACTCACGTTGCAGGGATAATTGGTGCAAAACAAAATAATATCGCAGGTATTGCTGGTGTTGCAAAATACGTAAGTTTAATTGCTGTAAAGTGTGGCATTGATGACCCAGGCGCTGGATATATTTCCGCAGGTTACCAAGGGATTTTATATGCTGCAACAGTTGGCGCTCATACTATTAATTGCTCTTGGGGTGGCTCTGGAATGGGTCAAGCGGAAGCAGAAGTATTAAAAACAGTTTCCGATATGGGTAGTATTATTGTTGCAGCTGCCGGGAATAATGGGGCAAATATAGCATTTATGCCTGCATCTAACGAAAATGTATTATCTGTTGCATCTTCTGATGTAAGTGATAAAAAATCAGGATTTTCAAATTTTAATATCGCCGTTGATATAATTGCCCCAGGAACTCAAATTATGTCCACAATATTGAATAATGATTATGCTGCCTTTAATGGAACATCTATGGCATCGCCAGTTGCGGCTGCTGCTCTTGCCGTTTTAAAGGCGAATAACGAAGAACTTTCGAACGAACGACTAATTGCATTGATTAGAGCAAATGCGGATAATATAGACAGTTTAAACCCTAATTTTGCTGGTCTTATCGGTAGTGGTAGAGTTAATATCGAAAAAGCTCTTAAAAAAGATGTAACTAAATTTGCAAGATTAGAAAATTATAAGTTGTATTTTCCAACAAATTCTAATAACATTACTGGTGAAGAAGTTATCCAAAGTGGTGATGTAATTGAATTAGATTTTAGTATCAAAAATATTTTAGATGATTGTTCTGATGTAAAGGTCAAAATTGGAAGATTTAATTTTGATGATAATAATGCTTCCGAAATTGAAATTGGAAATATGAATAGTGGTGAAATATTTACCAATGAAGAAAATAGTAAAATTAAATATACAATTCCAAATGATTTTAGTTTAAATACTAATTTGGTATTGAGTATTGATATTTATGATGGAGATGTTAAAATTGGAACCAGTTATATTAACTTCTTAGTTAATCCTGTTTACCGCACAATGAATAAAAATAATATATCGGCTACTTTTAATAATATCGGACATATTGGGTATAATGATTTTCCGCAAAATAATCAAGGGAATGGATTTCAATTTAGAAATTATGATGGAATATTTGGTGATGGAATGCTATTCGAAGGTGCATTACTTACAACAGATACTTCAAGACAAGCTTTATCTAATACTGCCAGAAATTCAGGTCAAGGCGGACAAGATAAACATTTCATTTCATCTAATATATTTGAAGTGAGAAAATTTGATGAAGAGCCAAATAATACATATTTTAGAGGCAAAACTTCATTTTCTGATTATATTAAATTAGAAGGTGCACCAAAAGATTCTTCGAGAACTAATTTAGATATTGAAGAGTATATTTATCAATTTACAACTGAAAATGATTCTAATTTTTTAATTTTGAGATATGAAATTACCAATAGATTTGATGCCAAAATGGATAATTTGTTCTTTGGTTATTATTTTGATTGGGATATCGGGCTTAGTGGAATGCAGAATATTTGTTCTTGGGATTATGAAAATAAAATTGGTATGCAATATAGTTATAGCGATACAAATTTGCCCAAAGTAGCTGTTGCCACAATTGACCAAGATATTATTGATAATAACTTAATCAACTTTTATGCAATTGATAATGATGGGACTGCTGAAGATAATATTGGAGTTTATGATGGTTTTACTAGAATTGAAAAAATTCAAGTTATTTCAAATGGTATTAAACGCGATACTTCAAGCACTACAGATGCATCAATGGCGATTGGAGTAGGACCCATTTCATTAGAAGTTGGCGAAAAGCGTATAGTTCATTTTGCAATTGCAGCTGGATTAAAATTGAGTGATTTGCCAATTGAAATAGAAAAAGCAAAAAATAAAATAAAAGGGCAGGTGTTAAACATCGAAGAAAACAAAACCGAAAATACTCAAGTTTCAAACTTATTACAAGTTTATCCAAACCCAAGTTTAGATGGTAATATTAGATTAGAATTTGCAAATGAAGAAATAGTAAATCAATTGCAAAGTATAACTATAATTGATTTAAATGGAAATATAGTAGAAGAAATTGCATTTGGCAATATTAAAAATAATGAGTTAAATTTAACAAACTTAGCAAACGGAACTTATCTAATTATAGCAAAATCAGAAAATAACCAAGTATTAGATTTCAACAAATTTGTGATTTCCAAATAAATCAAAAAGCATAATTAGTAATGGCTGGGTTTTCCCAGCCATTTTTTTATGTCTTAATCACAAATTACTCAGATTTTGTATTAGAACAGGCACCCTTGCCTGTTCATTATTTTTAGTATTTACACATATATTCTACAGTAAATGCGTTCAAAAATTTGTAAAAAAAATCAACCATAGGATTAATTCTACGGTTGATTTGTATATAACGATTTGTATGATTTATTTCAATTACTTCATAAATAATAATTCTCTGTATTTTGGAAGGGGCCAGCTTTTGTCGTCCATTAAGCTTTCTAA
>JBEICW010000128.1:0-7576 GCA_040383785.1 Ignavibacteria bacterium
GACCATAAAGAGTTTGATGAAGAAAACACAACAGGGTGGGATTTAGTTGAAAACGCAAATATATGGCTCGATGAATTAAAACAAAATTGTGCAAAAAAAATAAAATAGATATGAAAGAAGAGCAAAAAAACAAAAAGGAAATTTCTACGGAAAAAATCGCACAGGTTATGGAATCTATGCTTGATATTTTCCATCAAGAAGAAAATGAATTTTACAAAGAATTATCTAAAAATGTTAAAGCAACAGAAATTGAAAATCACGAAGATTTTTATCGAAAATTAGTTAGACCTACTGAAAAGTATTGGGGTGGATTCATTCGTACAGAAATAACTGAAAGCAATGAAATGGTTTTCTTTTTAATCAATAGCAATTTTATTGAAAATCATTTTAGATATTGGATTGATAAAAAAGAGGGTTCAGCGTATTCTTCTGATAAATCAAGAGCAATTATGAAACGACTTTATTATTGGATTAAAGATGAACAAAAAATTATTTTTGATGCAAATGAAGAATATAAATACCATCATCCTAAAAAAGTCTTTACAACTCACGATGAAATAGATGCTTTTTATCTTGGCTTACATCATCTTCACTACGGAAACCCACAACAATACCTATCAATTATTTCTCAATTAATAACGAAATAAAAAATGAATAGTTGTACCCACAATTCAAAATATTTACTATTTTTGCGTTGTGGGTTCAAAAAACCAAATATAAAGACTTAAAAAAATGGCAAACGAATTTCTGATTAATCAATCTTTGATTAAAGATTTATTGAAGTATGAAAAGGATGAATTATGTGGACTTGTTTTCACTAACAAATGGATTCATAAAAATTTTGGAGCATCTTCATTAGCCAACAATCTCGGTCATTACTTTGAATATCTTACAACAGGTTCTCTTCCAAAAGGAGGTCATACACCTGTCGCAGATAATACTAAACCTTATGAAGTTTTAAGAAAACAAGCAGAATATTTTAATTATCTTTTCGATAAAAAAGGAATTACAATTACCAATAATGGATTGGATATTGTTGCTGATGAAAAATGGATTGGAACTCTCGATATTCTTGCTGAATGGAAAGATATTTTTGATACAGATGAGAATGTTGTTTTAGACCCAAACAATACAGATTTCAAAGTTATAATCGACTTAAAATATTCGGGTTTATTAGAGGATAAGTTTTCAGAATTTGGTTGGCACGAAAACTCACTCCCATACAATGAAAAAACATTATTACAAGCAACTCATTACAAGTTCTTGTATTGGAAGAACTACGGAATTAATATCCCTTTTTTCTTTTTTGTTTTTGATTCTAAAAAACCAAAACTTGCTAAATTGATTCACGTTAATATAAACGAATATCATTTAGAGCAACACGAAAAATTCCTACATAAAGCAAAAGCATATTTTGATAATCAATTAAAGATAGGATTCACTCCTAAACCTCAATACAACAGATGTGTTGATTGTGATTATGTAGATATTTGTTTATTCAAAGAGGACATCCCTCCGATGATTCACATTAATTTGTAAATTTTTAAAACCAAATAAAATGAGCGAAAAAGAAGAAACACAAGTAATTACTATTTCATTTGATGAAGTAGAAACGAAAGAAGTTGGTTCGTTAGATGCCGTAACCAATCAAATTACTAAATTTTGTAAAGCAAGTTTTGAAGAAGTAGTAAATTCTGCAAATCAACTTATTTTACAACAACAAGAAATCATTGTTGATAAAGATGATAAAAAATCTTACGATGAAGCAAAAGAACTTTACTCTAAACATAAAAACTTATGGGTAAAGATTGATAAGGACACAGACATTATCAAGAAAAACATCAAGCCTATACTTGAAAAAGTACAACTTATTTCAGATGATATTTATAATCCTTTACAGGAGAGTGGTAAAAAACTTAAAAATAAGATGCTTATCTATGAAGTTGAGCAAGAAAGAAAAAAGCAAGAAAAGAGAGATAAGGAACTTGCAGAACAAAAACGTAAAGAGGAGATTGCTACTAAATTACTTTCTTTAAATACGGATTATTTGGTTAAAATTCAAAATTGCCAAACATTAGAAGAAATTGATTCTATCAAATCTGATTTAGCAAATTACGATGTAACTATTTTCGAGGAACAATCTGCAAATGCAACTTTTCAAATCACTCAATTAAATATGACCTGCGATATGATGCGTAGTAATATTTCTATGAAAATTGAGCAGGAAAAATTCAGAAAGCAGGAAGAAGAAAGATTGGCTGAACAAAAACGCAAGGAGGATGAAGAGTTAAAGGCAAATCAAGAAAAAATTGCACAAAAACTTAAAGAGGAAGAAGAAGAAAGAGAAGCAAAAAGAAAGGCTGAATTAGAAGCACTTGCTAAAATAAAAGAAGAGGAAGAAAAATTAAATGCTAACAAAGTAGAAAATGAACCTGCCTTTACTTTTACAGGAATAGATACTACTCAAATCCCAAGCGAAGAACTAAACGAATTAGCAAACTCTTTTTCAGAGTTAACTTGCCCTACTTCAAAAATTGATGTAGAAGAAGATGAAAAACAATCATTAAGTGATAATGAAGTTTTCGCTCAATCAATAGCAGTTCAACCTTTTGAAAAAGAAGAAATAGTTAAACCTGCTCCTGCTTACAATGAAATGTTAAAAGAGTTATTTGAAAGAGAAATTGTTTGGTTTGTTCAAAACAACACGAAAGTAACAGAAGAACAACTTGCAATTACTTTAGCATCTATTGTTGAAAAACAAAAACATATTATTTTTTAACCCCATAAAACAAAAACAAAATGAGTACAGAACAAAAAAATCCTGCAACACAACAAACTTCTTCAACAAAGAAGAAACTTGATTTATCAACCGTTAAAGGCTTTGAGCAAGTTTGGAAGAACTATGAAAAAACCGTTATGAGTTTACTTGTAAATAAATATGGTATTTCAGTAGAAGAATTTATGGCAAATGCCGTTAATTCAGTTCGTAAAAATCCCGACTTATTGAAATGTACACCAAAATCTTTATTCGGTGCTATGTTGCTTTCTGCTGAATGTGGATTAAAATTCAACACACCATCACAACACGCTTACATTATTCCATACAAAGGAGAAGCACAATTCCAAATCGGTTATCAAGGATTGATTGAGATTATGTATCGTAATCCAAAAGTTGTGAAAATTGATGGTCAAGCAGTTTTTGAAAAAGATACTTTTGATTATGGTTACGGATTAACACCATATCTTAATCATAAGCCATTTAGAGGTGGAAATAGAGGTTCACTTACAAGTGTATATGCCGTAGTGAAATTACAAGGCTCTGATGAACCTATTTTCACGGTTGTTGAAAGACAAGAATTAGATGCGATAAAGGAATTATCTCCTGCAAAAAATAGTAAGTTTTCTCCATACAATTCGGGAACAGATGTGCATCATTGGATGGAAGTAAAGGTTGCGATTAAAAAGATTTCAAAATTAATCCCAAAAACTTCTGAAATAGCAAATGTAATCGACCTTGATAATAAAGTATCATCAAGATTTAAAGCATCTGCTGATATTATTGAAAATCCAAATGATATTGCAAATGTTCACTTCTCGGAAGAAACGGTTTTTGGTGGTGCTTTTGATTCTTATGCCGAAGTAGTTGAAGAACCTGTAAAAGAAAACACAACTACTGAAAACGTAATTTCAGAAAAGACTATTGTTGTAAATAAGAAGAGCGAAGAGATTAAAAAGGATTCAAAATATGGTGTTTCTGCAACTGATGTTGAAAGTATTTCTGATAATTTAGAGATAGGTAAAATAGAAGAGAAAAAAGTAACTCCTAATAGTTCTTTGTTCGAGGATTAAATATGGATAAATCTTTGGATGTTTGGAAGTCGAAAGGTTATGTTTTAGATGGGGATAAACTTGTGAAAGAGCAAATCCCCTCTATAAAACAAACTGAAAGTGTTGAGGTTGATTCTACGGCATACGATAGAGTTCTTATAGGGAAAGAAATAATTAAGGTTTTTGATATTGTTCCTTTTCCTGCACCAAGAATGACAAAATCTGATAAATGGAAAACAAATCCAAATCATCCCGACCCTCTAAAAAGACAAAGAGTTCCTGTTACCAAATATTTTGCATTTAAAAATAAAATTCAAAGTTTATTAGGAAACGAAAAAATAGGTCTTTCTGATGAGATAAATTTAATTTTCGTTTTACCTATGGCTGATTCTTGGTCAAAAAGAAAAAAAGAATTAATGAATAAAACTCCCCATAAACAGAAACCCGATTGGGATAATCTTGCAAAAGCATTTTGCGATTCATTCGGAATAGATGATTCACACGTTTGGAACGCAAGGATTTCAAAGTTTTGGGGATATAGAGGAGCGATTATAATTTACCGATAATTTTTGTAAAATGAGTTATATATATACGGCAACTAACAAGTGGGATGATGCTTGGTTTTCAGAGTTATCAAACGATGCTAAAATTTTGTTCTATTACATTTCCGAAAAATGCAATAATGCAGGGTTTTATGAAATAAACAAAAAGGTAATGTTAGTTCAAACAAATATGAATGAAGCAAGGTCGAGAGAATGTTTTACTGAAATCAAAAAAGCATACGTTATGTCTGTTGATAGAAAAACTGTTTGGTTAAAGAATTTTATAAAACATCAAAGAAAATTACCTTTAAAAGAAAATGTTTCTAATCACAAACAGATTATCAATTTCTTAAAATTAAATTTAGAGAACCCCGAAAAGTTCCCCGAAAATAAAGAAATTATTGATTTACTTCCTTTATCAATAAAACCTGTGAAAGAAGTTAAAATCGAAATCATAAAAGAGGTTGTTGAACCTGTAAAAAGATTTGTTAAACCAACTACTGATGAAATAAAAGCATATATGGAATTAAAGAATATTCCAAATGCCGAAAATGAATCTAACAACTTTTTTAATTTCTACGAGAGCAAAGGTTGGAAAGTAGGTAAAAACCCTATGAAATCTTGGAAATCTGCTATTGATGGAACTTGGGCGAAATCAATTAAAGAAAAAAATAAAGATAAATTCTCCGTATTAGAAAACGGCTATGAATCAAATAAGAATGTTGATTGGAATGAAAAACTTAAAAACTAAATACTATGAATAATTTAGAAAAAATAGAGCAATTCGATATTAATTCATTGAGCATAGATAACACATCTAAACAGGTTTATTTATCTCACAATAATTTCCCAAAAGTAAAAGACTTCAAAGATAAAAATGAGGTTTCTGCTCAAATAGATGCTTTAGTTAATTTTACATTTGCTTATAAAGGTCATTCTCCTGCATCTGAAAGAGAATATGAATTTACTACTACGGCACTAAAAGAAGATATTTTTTTAAATTTCAACACCTACACAATTGAGGACATTAAATTAGCCTTTAAATTAGGTGTAAGAGGAGAGTTGGGGGAATACTATGGTTTGAACGCTAAAACATTCTACGATTGGTTAAAATCATATAAATTAAAGTATATTACACCTGTTACAAATAATGTGATTGCTTTACTGCCAAAAAAAGAAGTTCCACCTCCACCGAAAGAACAAGTTGATGCAAATAATAAAATTATCATCTGTAATGTTTTGCAGGATTTTGTAAAAACAAAACAATATACATTTAACGATTTCGGAAATGTAATGTATGAGTTTTTGTTGAGATTAGGAATAATCAATTTTTCTAAAGATGAGAAAAATGAATTTTTAAAACAAAGTAGAGTTCAATTGAGAATTGAATTAAGCGATAGGAATGAACAATTAACAAAGTTGGGTAAAACATTTCATAAGATTGATTTAAAAAAGGCTTTCCAAGAAATAGAATATGAATCAAATAAGGATTACGAAACCCAAATAATAATGTTAGCCAAAAAAAATGCTTTAAAAAAGTTTATCGAAACCTGTGCTGAAACAGAAATTGATTTAGAAAATTTGATTAACGAAAAATTAGAAGAAGATGGTAACAAGTAGTATAACTTCAATAGGTAAAACTATTAAGGATGCCCGAAGAAGTCATAAAATTGAGCAACAAAAATTGGCTTCTGAATTAGGTATATCCAAAGAATATCTTTGTAAAATAGAAAATGGAAAATTAACAAATTACTCTGTTGATATTTTAATAAAAATTTGCGATAGATTAAACATATCAATCTTATAAAAATACTTATTATGAATACTCAAATGTTTCTTAAAATAACAGAAAACATCGCTGAACTAAATACGCTTTCTAAAGATAGATTAATTATTTCGGGAATAGGAATACTACCAAAAGATATAAAAGAATACTTTAAAAACACTTTAATAAAAAGAAGTAGAGCGATTGTTGATATTAAGAAAAACATTGCCAAAACAATACTCGAAGTCCATAACAAGAAATACCAAAGGAATAAAGATTTATGTTATAGCCTTACTGAAATAGCAAATGTTTTAGATATTAAATCTCACGCTTCTGTTTTGGCTTATTTTAAGAATGAAAAATTAGAAGATGAATTAAGTTTATTTGTTAAAGAAAATTACATTAGATGGATTAACGAAAAGAAACATCCAATTCCATCTAAAAAAGGAGAACAAAAAGATTTTTATGTTTTAATTAAGGAAAATGAATTTGAAAATTTAAAACTAAACAATAGTAGAAGAATTAAGTTGGAAGATTTTTATCAATTAATAAACATCAAAAATAGAGAACATTTTATAGGTTCATAAAATCAAAAACCCCTCCATTACAGAGGGGTCTTTTTAGGGGTGTTAAAAACGAGCAAGAAAAATAACACCCCAATTATTCATAATGAAACATTATATAAATAGAAGTTTTTGGTTTCATTTCGTAATCTAAATGAGTATCTCCATCAACCTTTAAATCCGTAGGTTCAAATAATAATACTTCCTCTCCTATTTTATCAGATGTAAAACTTGGTTTTAAAGGAGTTTTATCATTGTTTACAACCTTATTCACTTCATTGGTAATCATAGATAAAACCGTAGAATCACAAGGCACAATTTCGATACCTCTAATTTTTTTAGATTCTTTTAATAAATCCCTGTTAAACTCATTCATACTTGGAGTTATATCTAACTCTTGATTCTGTATGTTTTGTTTAGACTTAAATATTGGAACTATTTGTTTTTCATCAGTATTATTGGTAATCTTAAATTTTACACGTTTACCAAATTCAGAATCAACGAAACTGCTTTTTTTCTCAATAGAACTTTTTTTTGTTCGTAGAAACATTAAATAATAAATACTAACAAGACCTACTGCTCCTGTTATAAATTTCCACTTATAATTCATTATTTTTTCAATAATTTAAAAACATAAAAAACACCTAAACCAATTAAAGTTAGCGAAGATAACATTAATATTTTATTATCAACAAAAGACATTCCTAACTGATAAGATTTACTTGTTCCGTAAGGAAGTAAATCCCAACTATAATTATCTCCATCTACATTCTTTAACTTAAAAATTAACCAATTCTTTTTTGATTGAGTGTCTTTAAGTGCTTCCTCTAATGTTTTATACATTTTAGAGTGAAGCACTTTTTTATCTTTTTCATCAA
>JBEICW010000129.1:0-7525 GCA_040383785.1 Ignavibacteria bacterium
ATATTATTTAATTTTGTTACAAGTACATTATAATTTTCTTTAATTTGATTGACATAAATTTCAAATTAAACCTAAAATTCTATTTGTGAAAAAAATATTAAATTACAATAAATACCTTATCACAAATATAACATTAATTTAATAAAATCAAAACTTAAAATCTTATTTTTTAGATTGTTTTGTATTAATTATTTCATTTTTTTGACTTTTGAAGATAAAAAATAGATATGCACCAACTAATACTGCTGGAATACTTAGCAATTGACCCATATTTAGAGGTAATGCAGACTCAAAATCTACTTGGTTTTCTTTGGTAAATTCCCAGAAAAATCTTGCTCCAAAAATCAACATCAAAAATAATCCTAAACTTTTTCCTTTTGCAATATTAAAGTTATTAACTACATATCTGTATGCTAAAATCATAAAAATGAAAAGATATGTCACAGCTTCATATATTTGTGATGGATGGCGAGGCATTTCATCAATTCTACTAAATACAATAGCCCAAGGCACATCAGTAATCTTACCAACGATTTCTGAATTAAAAAAATTCCCCATTCTAATAAAAAATCCTGATAAAGCAACTACAATTACAATTCTATCTATTATCCAAAAATACTCAAAATCTTTGTGTTTACGACTAAATATCCATAATGCATATGGTATCCCCAACATTGCTCCGTGTGAAGCCAAGCCACCTTCCCAAATTTTAAGTATTTCTAATGGATTGCTCAAATAATATTCTGGTGAATAAAATAAGCAATGCCCTAACCTTGCACCCAATACAGTTCCCAAAATCATTGTTAGAGTTAATGATTCCAAATCTTTGAGATTTTTTCCTTCTTTTTGGAAAATATACTGCATTATTTGATAACCCAATACAAAAGACAACGCAAAGAACAATCCATACCATCTAATTTGCAATGGACCACCTTCGAATATTCCGATTGTAGGCGAAATGTCCCAATGCATAAACTGAGAGAAATTATCTGCTGCAACTTGAGTTTGAGTTATTGTTGCGACAATTGTATTAGCGATTAAAGAAAACAAACTATTTGCTGTTTGTAACATAAAATATTTACTTTTGTGATTTTGTTATTATTTTTTGATTTTAATTTTTATATATTAATTTTAAATGGATATATATAATACAATTAAATATTTGGCTCTTTTATATCTATTTTATTTTCAGGCAAACCAGTTGCCCATAATAATTTAGCTTTCAAAACATCATAATAAGAACTTTCTAATGGTTTTATCAATTTTACGGAGTATTGTGATTTTTTTACCAATACAAAGTCATTTTCCTTTAATGTTACTTGATTTTTTCCATCTGCAACTAAATTTACTTCATTTGAATTTTCTTTAACCCTAAAAGTAACTTCTACGTTATCTGGAATAACAATTGGTCTTAGAGTTAGACTATGTGGACAAACTGGCGTAATACAGAATACATCTGTACTTGGTGCAATAATTGGACCGCCAGACGAAAGCGAATAAGCTGTTGAGCCAGTTGGTGTAGTCAATATCACACCATCTGCTCTATAATCTGCAATATGATTGCGATTAGAAAAGCACTCTATTGTTACAAGACGTGTGGAATTTTTCTTTTCAAGCACAAAATCATTAAGTGCATAAATCTTTTTTCCCAAAACTTCGGTTTCTAATACCGCTCTTTCTACAATTCTATAGTCGCCATTTACAATGTTTTTGATTGTCAAATCTAAGTCATTTATTGAAAATTCTGCCAAAAACCCTAATTTTCCGATATTAAAACCCAAAATTGGCACTTCATACTTTAATAGTAAATTTGCCGCCGAGAGCATTGTACCATCACCACCGAATGTAATAACTACATCAACCAATTTACCCAAATCTTCATTATTGCAGGTTTTTACAAAATTTAAATCATCTGAAACTAATTTCTCTTTAAGCTCATTTGTACAATATACTTCATTACCAAAGGTTTTGATTTTTTTTGCAGCATTAGCAGCCCATTTCAGCACTTCCGTTCTGCCAGTGCTTTCATAAATGCCTATTTTCATTTTACTTAAGTTCCATTTGTAATAAAGAATTGGTAAGAATTTAATTCTCTATTTATTAATTAAGTTTATTTTCAACTTTATCGACAGTAAAAAATAAATCATTATCACTTTGTTTATTAGAATTTGTAGTATTTATAGTTACTTTTAATCTATCAGACATACCAGCGAATGTTGCTATTATTTTTTCAACTTCTGATTTTCTTTTGTTTGAGAGTTCTATAGACTTATTTGCCAATTCTGCATTTTGTTTATTTGCAGCTTCTAATTTTGCATTTTGTTCAGCAATTCTTTTTTTCATTGCTTCTAATTCTTTTTTATTTTTTTTCTTACCTTTGGCGTCTAATTCATTGTATGTTTCTACTGTGATACTATTTGCAGCACTTTGAAAAGAATCATCACTGCTCACAACTAAGTTTAAAGTTAATGAACGGTTAAATCTCATTAATAATTTCAATTCTTCTAATTTCGCTTTTCCAGATTGATTAATTGATGACTCATTTTTTCCAAATGCATCTATACTTTCTAATACTTTGCCACTTACTAATTGTTTCACTTTGAAGTTTTGAGTTTGTTCACCAGTTTCTTTAGATTCTTTTATTACTACTACTTCTTCTTGTTTTAAAATATCATAACTTAGAAATGTTACAGTTACCTTTTCGCCTACATTAAATAATTGTTCATAAGCACCAGTAATTGAATTTGATTTTATTTTCATTTTACTGCCACTTTCTGTTTTTATTTGCAAGTCACAAGAAACTGGGGCATTGGTATAAAAGTCTCTAACTTCACCTTTTAAAATTACTTGAGTACCTTTGTTATTAATAATTTGTGCTAATAATGTATAATTTAAACCAATGTATATAGTAATTGCATATGTTAAATGCTTTATTAAGCCAATTTTTGAACTAATTTTTTGTAATTTCGTAATATTATTCATCATAAAAAAATCTTTATTAAAAATTAAAAATGTATTTAGGTTAATTAACGTCTAAATTCTTTAGATATTATCTTTTTTTCAAATTGTTTTATTTATAATACTAATTTAAAAAAAATATATTATTTATTGTTACATTACTTTATAATTTACTAAACGAATTAATATTAAAAAATGAAACTTAACTCTCATTTAAACAAAATCAACACTTTTAAAAAGAGTTTTCCAACATCTTTAATTTTGTTGCTAATTTTAATTCTAAACACTAACTATTCTGTAATTAATGCTCAAAATAGGAACTCACGTTACATTATATCTGGTGAAGTTAATGAAGTAAATATGCAAAAATGGATATCTGATATTGATAGTTTGAAAGCTACACCAAAAGGATTAGATTTAATTAAAAATATTAGTGCTTACTGCAGTAGGAGAACCTTTTATTCCGAAGCTTTTTATATTTTACATTCAAATAGAAATAATTATCTTAAAGATTCTAATTATTTCAATTACAATTTAAGTTATTTGGAACATTTAATCGCTGGTTCTAATATCGACTCAACCAAAATACCATATTTAGAAAAATTTATAAAAATTAAAGGAAATACATTATCTGGGCATTTGGCACTAAAACGTAGGTATGGTTATGACGTAAATAGTCGTAATTGGAATGAAGCAATTAGAATAATCAAAACATTTTTACCGCTTTACCCAGACTTTAAAGAAAATTTGAATGAAGTTCTGAGATTATTAAATAGTCCATCTCAACCAGTTACAATAAGAAGTATTAGTAAACAAATTAATAGTAATCTTGATGAATGGGACCCAAACCCTACTCCTGACGGGCAATTTTTGTATTTTTCCTCAACCAATAGACCCAATGGTTACGGAGGTACCGATGTATGGCAAAGTGAATTAATTAATGGGACTTGGTCAAAACCTATAAATGTTGGTCCGAGAATTAATAATAAATTTAACGAAACAATAGACAACGTTACTACTGATGGAAATAGCATTTTACTTTCAGGTAATTTTGCGAATACATTTGGAAATTTTGATATTTATTATATTGAACAAGAAAATGGTGAATGGGGTTCATTGCGTCATTTCCCAATGCCAATAAATTCTATATATACTGACGAAGGTGCGTGCATTTCGCCAGATGGTCAGGTAATGATATTTACTTCTGATAGACCTGGTGCTGTTGGTGAATTTGTGCAATTAGGTACACGAAAAAATGGTTCTGATATGGGTAATTCTGATTTGTATATTTGTTACAAAACTTCAGACGGCTGGTCTGCACCTGTAAATTTGAGTAAAACTATAAATACTCCTTTAGCTGAACGTTCTCCTTATTTACACTCAGATGGGAAAACACTTTATTTCAGTTCCGAAGGACACGCTGGTTTTGGGAGTTTAGATGTATTCAAAACTACTCGCCTTTCCGACACTTCATGGACAGAATGGTCTAAACCAATAAATCTTGGTAAAGAGATAAATACCATTAGTGATGATTGGGGGTACAAAATCTCTGTTAGTGGTGATAGTGCAATTTTTTCTGCTTTGCATAGAACTATTGGTGCAGGTGGCTGGGATATATTTTCGTTATCACTACCTCAAGTCGCTCAACCAGAAAAAGTAGTAACAATTAAAGGGAAAGTTACGGATTCTAAAGGGAAACCATTGGAAGTATATCTAAAATGGGAAGATTTATCAAACGGTAGATTTATGGGCGAATTGAGAAGTAATGCTAAAACAGGCAAATACTTTATAGCTCTTCCACTTGGTAAAAATTACGGCTACTACGCCGAAAAAAATGGGTATTATCCACTATCTCAAAATATTGATTTATCTAAAGCAAAATCTGGAAAAGAATATACTATTGATATAGTTATGACTTCGATTGAAGATATTTTTGAAAAAGGACAAGAAGTTACAATCAATAACATATTTTTTGATTACAAAAAAACTGACCTAAAAGAAGAATCTTACTCTGAATTAAATAGACTTTACGAATTTATCAAAAATGAAAAAAATTCAACAGTTGAAATTATTGGTCATACTGATAATATTGGTGGTAAAGATTACAATTATGAATTATCGTACAAACGTGCTGAATCAGTTGCAAATTATCTGTTAAATAAAGGCATAGAGAAAAATAATCTCCAAATAAAAGGACTGGGTAGCGACAAACCAATTGTCAAAAATGATACTGATGAAAACAAAGCTAAAAATCGTAGAGTTGAATTTA
Organism: Ignavibacteria bacterium; assembly: GCA_040383785.1. Classification (GTDB taxonomy): domain Bacteria; phylum Bacteroidota; class Ignavibacteria; order Kapaibacteriales; family UBA2268; genus JBDNHS01. The sequence goes on from JBEICW010000129.1 coordinate 5,228, forward strand.
AAATCTCAAGAAAAAATTAAAATTATCTAAAATTAGTTAATTTTGAACAAAAATAAAATAGAATTATAAAAATTAAAATTTAAGAAATAAATTAAGAATATGAAAGTTGCAGTTATAGGTTTAGGATATGTTGGATTGCCATTAGCGGTTGCAATTGCCAAAAGTAATAAATACAATTTAGTTGGGTTTGACCTAAGTGAAAGCAAAATCAATGACATTAAAAGTAAAATATGTCCAATTGATGACAAAACTTGTGCAGAAGAATTAAAAGTAGTAGATTTTGAAGTTTCGACCAATACTACAATTTTAGCAGATACTGATATTTTCATAATTTGTGTACCAACTCCAGTATTAGACGACTATTCGCCAGATTTAACACCATTGATTTCTGCATCGGAAATTGTTGGAAATATAATTTTAGCAGAAAAAGTAACTTATCACAAACATAGATATATTATTGTAGAATCTACAATAAATCCAGGCGTTTGTGATGAAGTAATTTTGCCATTAATCGAAGAAAAAACATCTCTAAAAGTTAATATAGATTTTGACCTTGCGCACTGCCCAGAGCGAATCAACCCAGGGGACGAAAAATGGAATGTATATAATATCCCAAGAAATATAGGCTCTACAAGTGCCGCTGCAACAACGTTTTTGGCAGATTTTTATCGCTCAATAATTCAATCTGAAATAAATGAATTGCCAGATTTGAAAACAACCGAAGCAACTAAAATCATTGAAAACACATTCAGAGATATAAATATCGCTTTTGTAAATGAACTTGCTAAGTCATTTGATGTTCTTGGAATCGACCTAATGACAGTCCTAAAAGGTGCGTCTAATAAACCTTTCGCTTTTATGCCACACTTCCCAAGTTGTGGAGTTGGTGGGCATTGTATTCCAGTTGACCCATATTATTTAATCGAAAGAGCAAAACAAAGTGGATTTGACCATAAGTTTCTGAAATTAGCAAGAGAAATTAATAACTCTATGCCCGCATATACAGTCAATCTACTTGCAGATGGACTAAATGAAAACGCAAGAGCAATCAAAGGCACAAAAATTGGCTTATTGGGAATGTCTTACAAAGCAAATGTGGGCGACTTGCGAGAAAGTCCATCAATTGAAATTAGACAACTGCTAATCGAAAAAGGTGCAGAATTAGAGGTATTTGACCCATACTTTAGTGACTTATCTACTTGCGAATCATTAGAAGAATTGCTTACAAAAGTAGATGCAATATTAATAGCAACCGACCACACAGAGTTCAAAGCAATTGATTATAATCTACTCAAAAAATTCAACATAAACGTAGTGATAGACGGCAAAAACTGCTTAGACAAAGCCGCAATCAAATCTTCAGGCATCTATTACAAAGGTATAGGAAGGTAGGGATAGTATCTTTTTTTAGGATTAAAAATGAAAAAATCTATATTTCTTTTCGCATTGCTTTTTATAGCAATATTTGGCTCTTATAGAGCTATGGCTGTGGAATTAGATACAGTTTGGGTATCTGATATTAAAGGTCAGGTGCTATTTCAACATCCAGTAACTAAGAATATTTTGGTAGCGGCTAATGGAGGAATTACTGAATTAAATAATCAAGACGGAAAAGTTGTGAGGAGTTTTCCCTTAAATACCGAGAATACCTTAGAAATGTCGCCAGATGGTACTAAAATGTTATATTATTTTTGGGAAGATACTAAGTTTATAATTGAACTTTATGATTATAACACTCAAAAAGTAATTTTTAAAACTGCAGGATTAATGCCAAAGTTTTTGGATAACAATAATTTTGTTTTTTTATTACCAAGTGATGGAAAACAAGTTAACTTAAATAAATGTAAAATTGAAAATAAAGAAATTACCAAACATCCAATTTATTCTAATGGGGGTGTAACAGCACTTGCCACTTCTCCTAACGGCAAATACATTGCTTATGCAACTTTTGAAGAAATAACTAATACCGAATCAAAAGCACATCTATTCTTATTAAATGCAGAAACTATGAAAGGACTTGGTGAATTAGGAAGTTGGGATAGTAGAGGTCAAGAAATACAAGATATTACTTTTTCTCCAAATAGTAAATATTTAACTTATAATATTTACTATACTAATACTACTCCAATTAATATATATGAAATTGAAAATAAGTCTATTTTCAAAAGTATAAATACTAAAGATATTGAAAATGGGTCCGCTGGTTTTGAATTTATTGGGACTGATTATTATTCTCAAGTTATTTTTTCGGTGTAGGTTTCTTTATCACTTACAAGATTTATTATATAACTACCATTA
>JBEICW010000130.1:0-7466 GCA_040383785.1 Ignavibacteria bacterium
ACTTTGTGGAAGTGGCTTGGGAAGGTATTATTAAAGATGCTATGGCTAAATACCCCCACTTAGACAAAAATAAGTTTATTCACGTACCAAACGGCTTTGATTCGAGTGATATTCCTAAAGTGGAAGTAAATAGAGATGAAGTTGATAACGCTAAATTTGTGATGACCTATACTGGCTCTATGTATGGCAGACGTAACCCACAAGCACTTTTTGAGGCAATTGAAAATATAATAAAAGCTAATAAAGTAGATCAATCTAAATTTAAACTTAGATTTGTTGGGCGATTTGGAAATGAAGTATTGGAAATGATAGACAAAGCTTCATTCAAAGATTCGATTGAGACGATTGGCTATGTTACTCACGAAAAAAGTATAGAATTTTTGCTTAGTTCCGATGCGTTGTTACTCGTAGTAGATGAATCCAAAGAAAGTGAAGAAATAGTGCCAGGCAAAGTTTATGAGTATATGGGAGTTTATAAGCCACTCTTCACAATTGCACCAGAAAATGGAGCAATCGCAAAATTAGTGAGAGAAACCAACTCTGGTTTGATAGCTCACCAAAGCGACATAAAAGGCATAGAAAAGATTTTTGAGAGATATTACACTTCAAAAATGAACAACCAAGAACTAATAAGTCCAAAAATAGACGAAATCAATAAATACGAAAGAAGAAACTCAGCCAAACAATTAGCCGAATTATTGGATAGTATAGTGGGGTGAGGATTTTGAAATGAGCAAAAATTATAAAGCAATTGAAAATTAAACAAATAAAAAAACTAATTAGAAAAATAGTAATATTAAGCCTTAGAACAATTGCATTCTGTTCAATTGTGCACTTTTTAGTACTTGAATATGAAAAACTTGTTACATTAAAGAAATTAATATCAAATCAAGATGATATTGAAAAATAAAAAAAACAGTCGAAAATCGTGAAATATCATGAAGTTTTTTTTTGAAAAATGCGGAAATGAGTGCAAATAATGTTTAATCTAAACCAAATATTCTATGAAAATAAATATCCCAAAACTAACAAAATACCAAAAATTAGCATAAATATACCACTTTGGATTAGAACTATATTTAATTTTTCGTCAGGTAAAGTATGTAAATTTCTACTTATTTTGTATGCAAAAGGAAGAGTCAAAAATGGCAAAAACAATATAAATGATTGAAGTAAGTGAGTTATTCCAATTACACTTAAATAACTTAATACTAATAATATATCATACATAATTATTGCATTTTTACGACCCAATCTAGATGCTAATGTTCTTTTGCCAACCTTTGCATCGGTTTCTATGTCTCTGATATTATTAACATTTAGGATATTTGAAGCTAATAATCCAGGGATAATTGACATTAAAAACACATCTGGTGTAAAAGTTAAGGTTTGAACATAAAACGCTCCATTTACTGCAACTAATCCAAAAAATACTATTACAAATACTTCACCTAAAGAATTGTATGCAATTGGAAATGGGCCCCCAGTATATGCCCATGCAGCAATCAAGGAAATTATCCCAACAACCAAAATTTCCCAACCTGCGTGATTAACAATTACCAAACCCAGTAAAAAAGTTATTATAACTAATGAAGTTGTGACCTTTATCATTGTTTTTAAAGGAATGATTCCTTCTGCCACTAATCTTTTCGGTCCTTTTCGCTCTGCTGTATCTGCACCATTATAAAAGTCGTAAATGTCATTATAAAAGTTTGAAACTAACTGAATCATCATAGCACAAATTAAGGTAATAAATGCAATTAAGAAATTGATATTTTCACCATCACAAGGTATAGATTTGTGCGATATATGATAGTATGCGGCGGCATTTGCAATAATTACAGGTACAATACTAGCTGTAAATATTTTAGGTCTTGTAGCTTCTATCCAAATCTTTATTTTTGACATATATTCAATTTTTTATCTTTAATTTCTAAACTAATTTTTCTAAAGCCCAATTAAATACAGATAAATAATTAATTGCTGATAAATGTGACGAGTAATCTTTGCTCATTGCATTTCTACGAGCAATATCAAAATGTGCAGAAGTTTTGTATAAATCTATTGCTCTAACTGTAGCATATTCAAAATCATTCCCACTAAAATTATTAAAGACAATTCCATCACCATTTTGATATTCATAACTATATTCTTTGACTGTATCTACTAAGCCACCTGTTGCTCTTACGATTGGCAAGGTGCCATATTTTAGGGAATACATTTGTGTTAAGCCACATGGTTCAAATCTTGATGGTAATAAAAAGAAATCACTGCCAGCAATAATTTTATGAGATAAAGTATTATCAAATCCAAAATAAGTAGCAACATTTTCTGGAAATCTATATTTTAAATAATTGAAGAACTCGATGTATTCACTTTCACCACTTCCAAGAATTACAAATTTGATTTTTCTTGCTTCCAATAGTTTAATAAGTGTTTCTCTGATAATTTCAAAACCTTTTTGTTCTGTCAGTCTAGTAACCATTCCAAATATTGGCAATTCAGCTTGGTTATTGGGATTTAAACCCATTTCTTTTTGCAACTCAAATTTGTTGTTATATTTTTTATCAAATTCACCAATATTATATTTTGAGTAAATTAAATTATCTATCTCAGGATTCCATTCACTATAGTCAACTCCATTAAGTATTCCAACTAAGTCATGAGATTTTTCATTCAAAATTTGATGCAATCCTTCTCCGTAGTATGGTATTCTGATTTCTTTGGCATAATTAGGACTAACAGTAGTAACTTTATCCGCGAACATAACTCCAACTTTCATAAAATTAACTATACTATCGTGTTCAAACCAAGAATCTTTGTAAAATTCTTTCATACCAAATCCAGAATAATCCATTACTCTAAATTGATTAAACTTTCCTTGATAAGCTAAATTATGTATAGTAAATACTCCTGCAGTTTTTGCAAAAAATGGGTCAAATCTATAGTAGATTTTTAAGAATGGCATTGTAAATGAAAGATGATAATCATGAGCGTGAATGATGTCAGGTTTGAAATCTATTACTTTTGCCACTTCAAATACTGCTCTACTAATAAAAATAAATCTTCTATCATTATCCATATATTCGGAATTATCACCATAAATAAAAGGTCTATTAAAGTAGGCTTCATATTCTATTAAGTATACTTCTACTTTACTTTCTGGTAAATAACCTCTCCATAATACTGCACTTTCTATATTATGTCCCATTGGAACATTGATAACTAAATCTGTTCTTTCAAAATTATATTTATTTAAATCTATAAATCCATATTTAGGCATAATAATTACAGACTTATGTCCCATTTTTTGCCATTCTTTAGGCAAGTAGTTACAAACGTCAGCTAGACCACCTGTTTTAGCAAATGGAGTTACTTCGGTACTACATAATAATATATTCATTTTTTTTGCATTATTTGAAAATTGCACTTTCAATTACCTAAAATTAAAGAATTGATTTGATAATTTCAAATTATTAATATTAAAAAACTCAATTTAAATTTATTATAAGTGTAATTCGTCATTACCATTGATACTAAAATAAAGGTAAATTCTATGAATTTTCAGAAATTAACGCTTAAAAGTCAAGAAGCATTTAGAACTGCAAAAGAAATTGCGGCTAATTATAACAATCAAGCAATAGAACCTGTTCATATTATGGCTGCAATAATTCAAGATAATTCGAGCATTGTAGTTGATTTAATCCAAAAAATTGGATTAAATATTAATATCGTTAAAATAAAAATTAATGAGGCATTAGAATCTTTACCTAAGGTAAGTGGTGTTGGTGGACAAGAGTATTTATCAAATACTACAAATGAAGTTTTTGATATTGCACTAAAAGAAGCTACTAAACTAAAAGAAAATTACATTAGCTCAGAGCATATTTTAATTGCAATTTGCCAAACAAAATCTGAAATTGCTGAATTTTTGAGAAATAAAGGTGTAGATAAATCAAGTATTTTGGAAGCATTAAAAACAATTAAAGGTAATAGCAAAGCAAACGACCAAAATGCAGAGGAAACTTACCAAGCTTTGAGAAAATATGGCAAAATACTAAATGATGAAGCGATAAATAACAAAATTGACCCAGTCATTGGTCGTGAAGACGAAATTAGAAGAGTATTGCAAGTATTATCAAGACGTAGAAAAAATAACCCTGTGTTGATTGGTGACCCAGGAGTTGGAAAAACTGCAATTGTAGAAGGACTTGCCCAAAGGATAGTTAGTGGCGATGTGCCGGATAGTCTAAAATCAAAATTAGTAGTTGCACTTGATATGGGTACTTTGATTGCTGGAACTACTTTTAGAGGGCAATTTGAGGAAAGATTAAAAGCAATAATTACAGAAGTAACAGAATCTGATGGTGAAATCATTTTGTTTATTGATGAAATTCATACATTAATTGGAGCTGGTGCTACTTCTGGTGGAAATATGGACGCTGCTAATATTCTCAAACCAGCACTTGCACGTGGGGATTTGCATTGCATTGGTGCAACTACTCTTGATGAATTTCAAAAGTATATTGAAAAAGATGCTGCATTAGAACGTAGATTTCAACAAGTATTTGTAGCAGAGCCAAATGTAGAGGATACTATTACTATTTTACGTGGATTAAAAGAAAGATACGAAGTTCATCACGGAGTTAGAATTATGGATTCGGCTCTAATAGCAGCTGCTGAATTATCTAATCGTTATATTACTGAAAGATTTTTACCAGATAAAGCAATTGATTTAATTGATGAAGCAGCAAGTAAATTGCGAATCGAAATGGACTCTATGCCCGAAGAACTTGATTCTATAATTAGAAAAATCAGACATTTGGAAATTGAAAAACAAGCACTTTTGAGAGAGCTTTCTGTAATGAAATAAATATTTAAATTACTTATTAATAATAAAACCTATAATTATAACTTAAAAATACAAATTATGGAACAAATTTATTTACCAGATTTATTGGAAAATGCAAATTTATTGATTAAAGATAGTTTGCAAATTCCTTCTTATTTTAAATTTTGGGAAAATAAAGAATTTATAAAAAGTATTTTAAATAAGAATTTACAAGATAAATTAAATCAAAAATTAAAAGTAGAAATATTAGTTCAAGGTGATGAACATATTCATCTAAAAGCATTACGTACCAAAATTGGGCAAAATATTCTAATTACAAATGGTATTGGAGCAACTGCAAAGTCTGAGGTTATGGAATTTACAAAAACTTATCATAGAGTTAAAATCTTAGATATTGACTTTCTACCCAATGAAACTAAACAAGAAATAATATTAGTTATTGGTGTATTAGATAATAAAGACAGGTTAGAATTTGTGGTAGAAAAAGCTACAGAATTAGGCATCCATAAGATTTTTATTGTAAATACTAAATATTCAGAAAAAGTTAAAGTCAATTTAGAAAGGTTAAATGCAAAAGCAATTGCGGCACTAAAACAAGCAAAAAGAAGTATTTTGCCAATAATTTATTTTAATGATTTTGAAGATATAATTTCTAAAAAACAGTTAGACAATATAGAAGATACCAATGAATTAGTTCATATTTTAGCAGATATTGATGGTAAAACAGAAGATTTTAAAGAAAGTATTATAGAAACTAAAAAAATTGTTATTTTTGTAGGTAGCGAAGGTGGATTTTCAGAAAATGAAATTAACCAAATTGAGTATTATAAAAATACCCTCAAAATTAAGTTATCAAATAATAGACTCAGAGCCGAAACAGCGGCTATTTCAATTTTGTCAAATACATTGGCAAAACTAATTGATTAAAGAATATTTAAAATTAAATTTTAAAATTAAATTTCAAAATTAAATTATAGAACAAATATGCAAGTAAGTTGGGTAAAATGCAAAGGTGGAGTGTATTGTGATTTGTTTAAGTTAGATGTTACACATAAAAATCTAACAGGATTAGACGGTGTATATATAATTTGGACAGGAGCTGAAGGTAATAGAAGAGTGCTTAGAGTTGGTTGTGGCGATATTCAAACTGAATTTGTAAGACTTAGAAAAGATCTTTCTATGCAAGCATTTGCACATTTAGGAGCATCGGTTACATGGACTGTAGTGGAACCGACTAGACACCACAATATTATGGCATTTTTGATTCAAAAGTATCATCCAAGTATAATTGAAAATAACAAAGTTGCAAAACCAATAGAAGTTAATTTACCTTGGTAGAATAATATTTTAAGACTTTTTATTATCTCAAACAAATATAAAAATTAAATTAAGGCATTTATGTACGGAAAAATGAAAGAGTTTTTGCAAGGTGAATTGCAAGAATTACATAATCAAAAAATATACAAAAAAGAAAGAATTATCGAAAGCCCACAAGGTATAGAAATTACTGTAAATGGTAAAACTGTTCTAAACTTTTGTGCTAATAATTATCTTGGTTTGTCTTCTCACCCAGATTTAATCCAAGCAGCACATGATGGGCTTGATAGACGTGGTTATGGGTTATCGTCAGTAAGATTTATTTGCGGAACTCAAGATGACCACAAAACTTTAGAAAGAAAAATCGCTGACTTTTTGGGTTGGAAGATTCAATTTTATTTGTGTCTGCTTTTGATGCAAATGGTGCTTTATTCGAGCCTTTATTTGGAGCTGAAGATGCCATAATTACTGATGCACTAAATCACGCATCTATTATTGATGGGATTAGACTTTCTAAAGCACAAAGATGGATTTACAAGCACGGCGATATGCGTGATGTAGAAGAAATTGACCAAGCCACTGGGAAAATGGCAAAGGGATTGGAAAGATGCCTAATTGAAGCAAAAGACGCAAGATTTAGAGTTATTGCAACTGATGGTGTTTTTTCTATGGATGGAGATATTGCTAAATTAAATGAAATTTGTGATTTGGCAGAAAAATATGATGCTTTGGTAATGATTGACGAATGCCACGCATCTGGATTTATGGGTAAAACCGGTCGTGGTACTCACGAACATTTTAACGTAATAGATAGAATTGATATAGTTACAACTACATTTGGCAAAGCACTTGGCGGCGCGAGTGGTGGCTGTATTGCTGCAAAAAAAGAAATGGTTGACTGGTTGCGTAATAAAGCAAGACCATATTTATTCTCAAATACATTAGCACCATCAATCGTTAGTGCAACTATCAAATGTTTGGATATTTTGAGTGAATCAACTTATTTGCGTGATAAATTAGAAGACAATACAAAACTATTTAGAAAATTGATGACCGAAGCGGGTTTTGATATTATCCCAGGTGAACACGCAATCGTACCAGTGATGTTCGGAAGATACGAAAATTCTTCTGCAATTGCTTCTGAATTTGCAGATAGAATGTTAGAAGAAGGAATTTATGTAATTGCATTCTCATTCCCAGTAGTGCCACGCACAAAAGACAGAATTAGAGTTCAATTATCGGCTGCTCACGAAACACATCATATCGAACAAGCAGTAACGGCATTCCGCAAAGTTGC
>JBEICW010000131.1:0-7460 GCA_040383785.1 Ignavibacteria bacterium
AATGGTTGATTTGGATAATTTGCAGCTATAAATGCATCAGAAAGCAAATTAATTCCATCACCTACCTTCATTACTGAAATAGCCATAGTATCAACTGTATTTTTAACAGGGTCAATGTAATTACCCACTATTCTAATAGAATCTAATACTATTTCTCCACCACTTGTTTTAATTTTTCTTACTGATTTTTCAAATGGAGTTGGAATTTGATATTGAGCTATTTGTTTCCAACCTAATGGACCAGCTCTATTACCAGAACTTTCGCTAATAGTATCTTGGTCTAATCTTCTTGCTCTATAAATTCTATAACCCATAAAGTCTAATCCATCTTCTAATGCATCTACTGAATTTTCAGAGTTAGTATCCCACTCCAATACAACCGAATTATTATATCCTCTTTTTTGAGTTATAACAACTGGATCTGGAGGAATAGGTGCTTGGAAGTTATTATCATATACTGATTGAGCAAATTTATCTAATCTAACTAAATTTGCCATATCTTCATCAGATCCATCGGCATCACCACCTTTGGCACCATTTGCTAATATTATACCAACTACTACTCTCGAAGTATCTCTTGGTCTGATATGGAATGGACCTGTGGACATCATAAATCTTTTATCACCAGGTTCAGAAATACCTAATTGATTACCACCTTGTGAAATAAATTGGTATCTTGCAAAATCTTCTCTAATATCGTCTGCTGATGACCAATTTCTAAAAGTTCTCAAACCTAATTGTGAACTATTAGAATAAAATGCACTATCTTTTCTAACGAAATCTGAGTCAATTTTTTTAACTTCTCTGTATTGAACAGTAGAGTCAATTTGGATATTTCCATTTACTTCTACAGTATCATATACCATTACGTTACCAAAGTGTTTGATTGTAGCTGGAGATTCCAACCAATCAAATCCTAAGTAACCGAAACCAAAACCACCCTCACCAAATTGACCATCAGTCCATTGGCAAGCCATATTTAAAGTATCTTCTTTATCATAATATTTTACTCTATCATTTTGAGCACCGATAGCTAATTGTGGAGCACGTGCCAAATCGACGTCCATAATTGGAGCCATCCAGCAATCCCACAAAGTATCTTGAGACATATTGATAATATCAAATTTCACAAATAAAAAATCTTTATAATCTCCAAAACCCCAAGAATATATCATTTGTTCAGTTTGAATATTCAATGGATAACCTTGACTTCTTCTAAGATTTGGACCACCTTGATATCTTGTTAAGTCTGCATCATTAAATGTAGAGAATATATCCTCACCTGAAATCATTGCAGGTCCTTTGGGCCATTTATTAGTATTTCTATTTCCTACGTCATTGACGTATTTACCAAAGTATCTACTAAATTTTATTGAGTCTTTAGACGCATCATAATTGGGGTTAAATGGCTCCAAACCAGTATCCCAAATTGGCCAGTTAGGACCATCTGCTTTATTAAATGGAGCACCTGTTTTGGAATTAAAATCCGTTGAAAAGTAAACTCTATATTTACTAAGGTCTTGTTTATTTGGCACACCTTCTTCTATACGACCTGGAGTCATCCACGATGCAGCCAAACTTGGGTCATAAGAAACATTAACATAAGTTCTTGATAATTCTTGACCTTCGGTATTAATACTTCTTTTTTTACTACCGAACCACATACCACCACCAAAGATATATTGGTTTCTTGAGCCGCGGGGCCAATAACCACTACCAATACCTCTTGCAATATCAAAACCAAAAATACCATAATTTGAAGTAAAAAACTCAACATTACTAACAGTATTTTTTTGATTGTCGAAATAACCTGTCGACAACCTTTGTAATTCATCTTCCCTTTCTTTGGTTACTTTATCGTAATATTCCTTTAATGGTAATGCTTGTAAATCAAACGAACCAAAAACTGATACTACTAAATAGAGTCCCAAAAGTAAGAGTGATTTTAATTTAGTCATTTATATCACCTCTATATTAAATTTATAATTTATCTTTTAAATTAAATAATATCTTTTTGATATTATAAAAATCATTAATCATTAGATTTGAATTTTTTTCTAAGAAAATTCTTTAAAAAAATTCTCTAATAGATTCTAAAAATTAAAAAGTAAAGTTCACACCAAAGAATATTTGTCTTGGAGCTTGGAAATTAGGTCTTTGTTGAATTCTAAACTCTGTATAATCAATATAACTTTGATAAACTTCTTCAATTGTTACTCTACCATTATTATCATGGTCAGCTTGTGCATTATACATTCTATTACCATAAAAATCATATTGGTCAATTGCTACTGTTTCAGAATTGCCTAAATTAGCTTCTTTGTAGTAAGTAATGTTATTAAATGTACCCAACTCTCTATATAGGTCAAAACCATTATCATTAGGGTCATTTGTTGCAGAATATAATCCAACTGCTACTGTTCTATTGATAAAGTTTGTAACATCTAAATAAAACTCAATTCTTGAATTATTAAAATCATCACCAAAGAAATCAGACATTTTGAATGCTTTTAATATTTTCATATCTGTACTAATCAAATCCGGTCCTCTTAATGCATTTCTTTCTCCTAGTGGAGTACCATTTGGTTGAGTAAATGTATAAGGGAAACCTGTTCTATATGTACCTGAAATATTAATTCTAGCATTAGCTAAAGGCTTAAATCCAAAAATCTCTGGTCCTTCATCATTACCCCAAACTAAGTCAAATATTAAATTTGCTCTATGTCTGATATCTCTATCTAATGGGAATTCATTTAATGGGAACGCTGGTTTTTGTGTAATTGGGTCGTTTACTATATTAACGTTACTTGTTGCTCCAGTTGATGTACCTAAGATTTGTGCAATTGTATAATTAAATCTAAATCCGAAGTTATCAGTAGGTAATTTTCTAATTTCAAATTCCAAACCTTTATTACTTCCATATTCAGAAACTTGAGCTAAATTATATGGTACTGGAACCGCTTGAACGTAAGCATAACCTAATTGATTGTAAATGTCTTTGTAATAAGCTGCAACGTTAACCATAAATTCATCAGTTAATTGATTATCATAAGTTACTTGATAGTCATTTGATCTTTGTGGTTTCATATCTGGATTACCAACAACCGATCCACCATACAACTCATCTAAGTTAGTACCATCATACATTCTTTGTAATTCTGGCATTTTATAATAAATACCATAGTTAATCGAAATTTTTGAACGTTCTGTTAGTGGATAGTTTACGTTAATTCTTGGAGCCAAATACATTTTAGCAGATGCGTCAGCAAAAAGACCTTCTGTACCTAATTCAGAAATTTTAATCCATTCTGCATATTTTGTTCTAACTGGAGAATTTGGGTCAAAATATTCTAATCTTAGACCAGGAGTAATAATCAAACCTTTGAAAGAAATTTGGTCTGTAACATACAAACTGATTTTTTTAGGTGATTTAGGTTGACTTGTAATATCAAAAGTTTCTTGATTTTCAGCATATAAATTTCCACCATTTTGATTGCTATACACATCAGTATTTTGAGCTCCATCCCAAGGATTTGGATTGCTATGCAAATCTTGATTAAAAATCCTTGCTTCGAAACCAGCTTTAATTTGGTGACCAAAATCGTCATCTTTCAAATCAATTGTGTAATGACCATCTACTTGTAAATAACCACCATATCTATAAGCAAAACCACTTGTATTACCACTGCTATTAAAGAAGAAAGGTAAGCCCCAAGCATTATTAGTCGCTCTTCTATTTGCCAAACCTTCATAAAATCCAGTTAATGGATTAATAACTGGGAATTGGTCAGTAAATTGACCATCTGTAGATTTACGTACACCATTAATTTGTTGGTAAATATCAATTAATTTATCGCCAAAACCATCTGGGTCATCTTTAGGTTTGATACCACCTTCTCTTTTGTTATTATCATTTACATAGTTATCTTCTGGTTTGTACAAATCATAACCATTGATAATATCTGGGTCACCGTAAGTTTTTCTTCTTGCAGATTCGTCAGAGTTCGTTTGTTGCGAAACAGTAAACTCATAGAAACTATTTTCGCTTAATGTATGATTTAACCTAACCATAAAGTTTGAAGTTAATACGTTTGTTGCATTTTGTTTAGCAACTCTTTCTTGTACATCTGTATTTACACCAACACCAGTATTTGTAGAATATAACCAAGCTGGTGAAGAAGCTAATAATGAAGTACGTCCAAATGAACCACCAACTATTAATTGGATATCATCTGTCAAACCAAATTTAGCTCTACCAACTAAGTTTAATACTTGAGAATTATTATTATCTAATTGTCCCCAATTATTACCTAATGGATCTTTCAAATCATAACCATTATCACGGAATTGGTCATTAAGACTTGATGCTGACATATAAAAAGATGATCTATCTAAAAATGGTAATGGACCACCAAAACCCATTTCAACTCTTGTAGAGTTTTCACCTAATAATTTAAGACCATCGCCACCATCTACAGGGACAAATCTATTTAAGTTATTATCTTTTTTTAAACTAATACCTTGAGCTTGTGAACCATTCAAAGATGGCAAATCTGTTCTAAATACCAAAAATCCTTCGTATTTATCTAATCTACCTGTTTTTGCTACTGAGTTTACAACTCCACCCATTGCTTCACCATATTCTGCACCAAAACCTCCAGTTAATACCTGAACCTCTTCTGTTGCGAATTGAGAAATCATTGGGAAGTATGCTGCACCAGATGCTCCAAAACCTCCAGTAAATTGATTACTTACGTCAATACCATCTACCCTAACTTGAGTTTCGGTATCTCTGGCACCTCTAATCGAAAAACCAGAACCATTTTGAGCAACACCTGCCGCTAAAGATACTGTTTGGTTGATACCAAAACGTGCTGTAGCAGTTAACTCTTTAGTATCCATAGTAGTAATTCTACCATTATCGGTTTTACTTACTAAGTCTTTTTTACCAGATACAATAACTTCTTGAGTCATTACACTACTTGGCTTCATTTTTACAGTAATTTCAGTAGTTTTGTCGGCACTAATATTAACATTAGTTTTATAGTCTGATTTACCAGTATATGTAACTAATATATCATAATTACCCGCGAGAATATTTACTATTGTAAATTCTCCATCAACTTTAACTTTGGCACCCCTTGTTGTACCAACTACTTTAACCGATGCACCAATTGCTGGTTTACCATCTTCATCAACTACCTTACCCTTGAGTGTGCCATATACACTGGCATATATATCAGTTGGTAGCAAACATACACCGATTAGAATCAATAACGCTATTCTATATGTGTTGTAAAATACTTTCATCAAAATACCTTAAAAGTTAATTAAATACCTTTATTTTTTATTTTTACCCTAAACTTAAGTTTAATAGCATCTATTTTATTTCTATTTTTTATGACTATCTAATAGACGCAATTTTTAAACGTATGGTTACAGTAAAAGTGAACTTTTTTTTGATTTTTTTTCGTTTTTTTACAATATTTATAATACAACAAAAGCACACCTAATTTTTTTCATTTTTCTTAGATGTGCTTTTGTGATTAATTTATTTAATTACATTTAATGTTTTTGTTTCCAAAACTTTATTATTAGCATAAATTGTTACAAAATATGCACCACTTGATAAGCTTTGTAAATTTGCACTATAATAATTAAGTCCAATATTTTGAGAATTCAAATTACTTGAAATTACTTCATTACCTAAATTATCAGAAACAACTATTCTTACATTAGCATTTTCAGATAAATTGTAAGTAATTACAGCTTCAGAAGTAGTTGGATTAGGATAAATGCTCATTCCTTGAACTGTAGGTTCATTGTCATCTTCTACCGATACAGTAGTCAAATCAAAAGTACCAGCCATAATTAATTGACTTGCAAGATATAATCTTTGATTAGCAACATCAGGCGTACCTTTAGTTTGAACTGTAAAAATAGGAACTTTTGTCAAATCATTTGGTAGTACATCTGGTAATAAAACACATCTATCCAACATATCATCATTAGTAATATTAATTTTTGGAGTCCATGTGTTTTCAGTTGCATTTCTTTTAGATACAAATATATCAGAAGTCATAAATTGGAAAGAATCATCAGTGGGCCATGTTACACCAGTTAATTCTACCCATTTTGCAACAATAGTTTGTCCGTCAGCAGTTTTAGATACTTGCAATTCATAAGATTTTGCATTACCTGCTTGAGCTCCAGTGTTATCAGTGTAAGGCACCCAAGTATGTGGTAAATCAGCACCAACTAATCTAACTCCAAATTCGCCATTTTCTTTGTATAATTCAATAATTTGGCTAAATCTTTCTAATCTTGGCTTAGCAGAAGTAAATTCTGCAAGTACAGTATAGAAACTATAATCGCCATTATCATGAACTATAAAATCATTTGACCAATATGGTAAATTCAAACTATCTAAATCAACTGTAGAGCTTGCACTTGCAGCATAAGCTTTGATATAATCCCAAGGGAATATTTCCATATCTGACCAAGTAGTGCCGTTGTCATTAGACATAGATACTGAAAAGCATTTTTACCTGTTGTCAATTCATTTGTTGGTCCAAAGTTACCAAAAACAGCCATATACATTTTGCCATCAGTTGTTCTTCTAAAATTTACTGGAGCACTTGTTTTAGCATATTGACTTGTAGTAGGTCCGAATACAGAACTTTTCCATTGAGCAGGAATAGTTTCGTAAGTAGTTGCCAAATCTTCATTTATTAATCTATATCCAATCGCACTATTGTCATTTACATCGCCTGCAGGTGGGACAGAAACTGGTCCAACACAGAATATATTTGTAGATGTTTTACTATCAAACCAACCTGCCATTCTTGAATCGGCAATTGACCAACCTGGCTGACCTGTAGTAGTATTTTCAAATGAAGTTCCCCATTTGTAAGTTTTACCCTCAACGCTAAAAGTCTCTTGTGGAACTGAAGAATTACCTAATGAACCAGAAAGTCCAGTAGCAAAACCAGGCCATTGACCAGTAGATTCGATAACTAATGAGAAAGTATATAAATACTCAATATCTGGAGCAGATGAAGTACCTTTGTTTAATACAAAACATGAAGGATAACGAGCTTGTCCGTAATTAAAATCTTCGTTAGAATAAATCAACTCTTTTGTTGACCAAGTAACACCGTCATCTGTAGATTTTTTTAAGAATAGGTTGTTTTTAGAATTGCTTTTAGCAAAATCTGGCTCAGTAACTTCATGTGAACCTCTCATTACTAAAGCCATATTTGGCGAAGTTGGGTCTTTAGATATAGGAGTTTGAAAATCATTACCCATAGATAATGAATTTGCTAAAGAGTCAATTGCTCTCAAAGTAACAGCCATTGTTCTGTTTTGTGCAATTTTGTAAGGAATGATTCCTTCACAGTTTGGATTTTTGAAAGTATTGAATTATTTATTTATTTATTAAAAATTATCTGCAACGTAAT
>JBEICW010000132.1:0-7441 GCA_040383785.1 Ignavibacteria bacterium
CACTCTTTTCCGTATTTTTTCATCAAAAACTTCACGATATTTCACGATTTTTGCCTGTTTTTTCTTTTTCAATGAACTTGCTTAATCATTAACTTTAATAATTAACCACTTTCTATGACGCATATTTTACATATTTATTGTGCATTAAAAGAGAAGGGCCGATGCTATCGACCCTTACAATTCCAATATTTTTCTTTAAATCACCCATACTTTGTGGGGAAGATTTAGAGGGGGTTTCTCTAATTCACTACTACTTTCACAGTTTTGGTATTATTACCGTGCTGGATTTTAATTAGGTATGTGCCTTTTGGTTGACCTACGCAATTCCATTTGATATTGCCACTCCATTCGTTTAGCTTTTCAAGTGTTAGACTTTCTTTGCCAGAAACTTTGTTGCCTGTTATGGCAAATACTGCAATTTCAGAGTTATCTATATCTATTCGGCTATCCCAATAAAACTTCGCTGTTACTTCGCTTATAGTTGGATTTGGGTATGGAGGCGTAGTATATATATATGTAACTTCTTCTATGTTTTCGACACTTGTTGGGTCGCCGACCATTTCAATTCCATTTATCCAGTAAACATTATCTTCATTTTTGTCATCTTCATATCGTGCAAATATAGTTTTGTCAAATACGTGAAATGTTGTTAAAACTTTACCATTATTTGGATAATAGAATGTTTCCCATTTGGGACTTAATGTAAAAATATCAGTAGTTGACATCAATACATTAAAAAATGAAACATAAAACTTTTCCTTTGCACCCTCAAATGCAATTTGAGCTGCATTTTGAATTTGGTCATCATCTAACAATCTTTCAAAGACTGTATTAACTTCTTTGGTTTCAATATTAACTAAATCTATATAAAATGTATTTGTATTATAATTAATATAAGAATAACCCCAGTATTCAATACCATTTAAAGTAATATCTTTTTTATTTATAAAAGTAAAGTCAGATGAGTATTCTTTAATAATATTCCATGTTTTTGCTGAATCATTAGTAAATTTTAAAATGTGATTAAATTTTGAAGGATTTTGGGTTAGTACTATAATTTCATTAGTATCTAAAAATTACAAAGTTGAACAAATTCATCTCTAAAATCTATATAATTTATTAAACTTAAATCTTTATTCAATAAATAATTTCTAGATATTTGTAATTGACCATCAGTTCTATTATAATTGTTTGTATATGATATTGAAAAAGCATTAAGTTTTGAATTTATTTTTTGGTAAAAGGAATTGTAAACATTTTCTATCCCAAATATATATTTATCTGCTGTATCATTTATGATATATGAATTTCCATTATCCAAGGTTCTAATTGTTGTATTTCCAAATCTTTGATAACTCAATTTTCCTGCAAAATTAAATGCATTATTCTTTGGATCATAGATATTTAAACTTGAATTTAACATTTCCCTCACTTTACTATCATATCCTAAAGTTAAATTTAGTAAATTTGAATTTACTTCAATCTCACTGTAAGCAATATTAGTTTTAAAATCTGTGGAATTTGATATTAAAATTTTATTATCTTTATAGTTTTGTATTTTAACTCTGCTTGGGTTAATATAACCTGAAAGAGAGATAACTTTATTTTCTTTAGGTTTATCATCAAATAAATTTGTAAAACATTTTATCGTATTATTACCATAAACTACATAAGTTTTATTACCAATTGTAAAATAATCAAATTGCCTATATTCATTGTTAAAAGTTGAAATTAATTTATTTTGATTTTCTTTGTAATATAAATCCAAAGAATCGCCAATTAGATTATATGTATAAATTTCTAAAGTATTTATTCCATATCGATAAAATATTTTATCATGTGTTACTTTGAATAATCTAAAACTTCTATATGCCTCATTTGTATCTTTTAAAAATTTAATTTTACTCCAATCTTTTGAAACAATGTAATTATAATCATAAATATTAACAAAGTAATTATTTTTGTTTGATAATATCCTAAAACTTGTACAATCATCACAATTAGAATTGATTTTTTTTACAGCATCTATAGAATCAACCAAATTTAACTCATCATCATAAAATTTAATATTATTTCCATTTATTGGATAAATAATATTTTTACCATCATAATGAACAAAATCAATTTTTGTATTTTCTAAAATATAATTAAAATGAATATTATTTGGAATTGTTTCATTTATAGTTTTTTCTATTTTTAAATCTTTATTTACAAAATACATATTGTTTTTTTTTCTAATTACATACCCTTTTTTAGTTGCAACTATTTGAGTATTTAGATAAGGGTCATTTTCTAAAGAAGTAATATCTATGCTTGGTTTAATTTCCCAAGTAAAAGCATTATCATAACTAACAGCGATTTGACCATTTGTGGTAAATGCAACAATTCTATCTTCTTCCCAAAATATTTTATTTATTGTCCCAAAATCAAATATTTTTTTAGTTTCCCAGGTTTTATCTCCGTCAAAACTTATTAAACAACAACCATAATTGCCGTAGGCAATTATGGTTGAATCTTTACCGATTACACCGTGAAAATCTAATAATATTGGTTTTAGATTAAAATTATCTTTTGAATAAGTATTATTTAAAGTTATGATTATTAAAAATAATATAAGTAATTTTTTCATTTTAATATCCTTAATTTATAGACATAATTTTAATTATTAATCACAATTCGTATTAATTCTTAAACAAGGTGTTTCAGTTTCTCCAGGATTAATTGCTGGAAATCCAGAATTTGGTAACCAATTACAAGTTGGCTCATAACCAGCCAACCAACTTGAACCTAATGTTGTTTGTTCCAATGTACTGCCATTCCAACAAACTTCATAAACTGTTACGCACATACCACCTGTTTCACAAGCAACAACAGTTCTATCTGATAATTTTTTCCAACAACCAAATTGATTAATAAAAAATTTTGTTTTAGGTGGAGTTGAACAAGGACGAATTTCGCAATTATCTTTCAAAAACTGCAATAGATGTAAATTTATTTCTTCAATAATATCTTCGTCTGTCATAGTTTGTACACAAAAAGGACTAAGAGGTCTATATGAATATAATGTAGCTTCACTATCAGGTCCAGTTAATCCACATTTGTAACAAAATTTAATTTCATAATGGCATCCATCGATATACAAAGTATCTACAACTAATGTATAACCACTTGCACAAGGTGCTTGTGCTTTCCCTTCTTCCAAATTCATTCCAAAGAATGAAATTAATAATACTGCTATAAACAATATCCTATTAGAAATTATATTTTTTAACATAATTTTTCCTTTTTATTTATTTTTACAATTTACAATTTATCATTTTCTTCCCTAATCCACTACCACTTTCACGGTCTTGGTATTATTTCCGTGCTGGATTTTGATTAGGTATGTGCCTTTGGGCTGGTTTGCGCAATTCCATTTGATATTGCCACTCCATTCGTTTAGTTTTTCAAGTGTTAGGTTTTCTTTGCCAGAAACTTTATTGCCTGTGATGTCAAAAACTGCAATATCAGAGTTATCTATATCTATTCTGCTATCCCAATAAAACTTCGCTGTTACTTCGCTTATAGTTGGATTGGGGTATGGTGGAGTTGTATAAAGATAATTTACTTCCTCTATATTTTCTACACTTGTATTATTTTTATTTGAATACATAATTTTATAGAAATTTTTTGGATTTACATCATCTTTATAAATTCCAAATAATTCATTATCAAATTTTTGTAAATTATATAAAAAATGTCCGTTATTGGGTAATATGCAATATAAATTTAAATCAGTTAATTGATTTTTATAATCTATGTAAAACACTGAATCTTTTATAGCAATAAACAAAGTATCGTTGTCAAAGGTGTAAAAAACTTTTTGGTTTAATATATCTAATTCTGGATTATTTACAAATTTTAACACTTTATTTGATTTTCCAGCTATATCGTAAAGATTTATGTCTAACGTTGAATCTCTATAATAATTCGTAAAAACTAAATAATCTTTTTCATTGCTTTTAAATGAATAAGTGTCAAATTTATTTATGTAAACATTTTTAAATTCAATCTCTTGTTTTATATTACCTAATGATTTATCTGTAGTCACAATATATTTACTTTTTGTATTCAAATCATATTCTAATAAAGTATTTTCATAGCCTATATTATCATTATTGTTGTTTATATAAAAGTAATTTTTTTTACTAAAATTTTTAGTTTGTATATTTTTATAGTCTTTGCTTAAAACTTCTATTTCTGAACTATAAGAGTTAGGATTCAAGTAAGTATAAGATATTAAGTACAATTCGCCAACTTGATTTTTATGCAAATTACTATTAATAGAAATTCTATTGTCTTTATATGGAGTAAATCTAAAATTTGCATAGTCAGAGTTTGAATTTAAATTGTCATAAAATCCGTATTTTTTTGCTTTACTTTCATAATAACCTAATATCATCTCTTTCGAATTAATATCAAAATTAAATAAATTACTAATTTTAGAATTATTTACTCCATTATCAACCATAGCTGGAAGAAATGATTGAAAATCATTTTCTGTTTGATAAAAATTATTATAGTATGATTTAGAATAGGAAAGCAGATTTTCTTCTTTTATTTCTGCTTCATCGAAACTTTTAGATTCATAAAATAATTCATTATTCTGTATCATATATAATTTATTCTGTTTTTTTATCACATTAAAATATTGTGAATGATTCAAATCACTTATTAATTCAATTTTATTTATTTCATTTGGATTAATTTTAAATTTGGCAATACCATTATTTGAGCCACCACTAATAAAAAAAACTTCATTATCAAAAATAGTAAAATCTAAAAACGAATTTTTAACTAACATACTGCCTAATTCATTTTGATAATTTACAGTACATAAAACTTCAATATTATTTGTATCGTTTAATCTACATAAAAGTTTATCTTTTTTGTCTGATACTATAAATAATATTTCTTCATTAATTTTTTTTGATTTTCCCATGCCACTAATGTTCGTATTATCTGGTATACTTATAAAATCGATTAAATTATTAGTAGATACTAACTTATTATTTAAACGAAAACATATTTTCTCACCATTATTTACAAAATTACCAATTGCAAAAAAAGTTATAGTTGTATCTGTTATTACTTTAAAATTTTCTTTAAATAATAAATTATTATCATATATATTAAAACTTTTCTCATTTAAATAAACATAGAAATTATCTTTGAAAAAATCCTTGATGATTTAAAAATGTTTAAAATCAAAAGTAAAATTTCAGTTGGTAACTTTGACTTTATGGAATCAAAATACACTTTACTATCTAAATCAATTTGATTAATTACATTCCCTGAGATATCTATTAAAGTTAATTTATAATCACTTCTGATAAGGTAATGATTAT
This sequence comes from Ignavibacteria bacterium, assembly GCA_040383785.1. Lineage (GTDB taxonomy): Bacteria > Bacteroidota > Ignavibacteria > Kapaibacteriales > UBA2268 > JBDNHS01. The sequence continues at coordinate 5,388 of JBEICW010000132.1, forward strand.
TACTTTTTAAAACTGAATAAATTTCTTCGCTTAAATCTTTAATTAAAAGCCAATTTTTTCCATTATCATAAGATGCTTTGATTTTACCATCTGTATTAAATGCTACTATAGTATCATTATCTATAACTAAGTCAATAATAAACCCTTTATCAAAAATATTTTGTTTTTCCCAAGTAATGCCCTTATCAAATGAAATGTTAATACTACCAAAATTACCATAAGCTACAATTTTATTGTCATCACTTTCTATACCATTATAAATTGATAAAATTGATTTAAACTCAAAACTTGTTTCTGATTTGGAATATAAGTTACTTAAACATAAAAAAAAGATGGTTAAAAAGTATGTAATTGGTTTTGTCATATTCACCCCTTAATATTAGAGGGTATGTTTAAATACCCTCCGGTTTTATTTGTAAATTTATTTTTAATTTGGATAATCACATTTATTATTTATAAAATAAAAACATGATGATCTAAGCCAACCTGGATCTGTTAAAAAATTATATAAAGCAGTAGCATCTAAACTAGTTGTATAAAATTCTGTACAAGTAGGTTCATCAATAATATCAGGTCCTGTGGTTTTAGAAATAATTACTTTATCTAAAATAGGGTCATAACAATGTTCATAAGTTTCTACACACATAGCTTCACCACATTCTACATCTCCAAGTAGCCAAAATTGTCCACCTAATTTCATAAATTGCCAGCATACTGGTTCCATTGTATATGTAGTTAAAACACCTTCACCACATGGCATAATTTCAGTACAAATAGAAGAAACTGTAGCTGGTAAAGTTAACCAGTTATTAATATAACTTAAAACTTGAGCATAATTCATACTTGTGCTACAATTTAAATCAATTTTCCTAAAACCTTTGAAAACAATACTTTGTCTATTAGAATAAGCTGGGTCACACAAATAACATAAAGCTATTTCATAATCACATCCTCCAATTGACAAGGTTCTTGTTGTAGCTGTATATCCAGTAGGGCATGAAATTTGCCCTTTCCCTTCTTCCAAATTCATACCAAAGAATGAAATTAATAATACTGCTATAAACAATATCCTATTAGAAATTATATTTTTTAAGATAATTTTTCCTTTTTATTTATTTTTACAATTTACAATTTATCATTTTCTTCCCTAATCCACTACCACTTTCACAGTTTTGGTATTATTACCATGCTGGATTTTGATAAGGTAGGTTCCTTTTGGCTGACCAATGCAATTCCATTTGATGTTTCCTTTATTTGCATTTAATTTTTCTAATGATAAGTTAGTTGGACTTGATACTTTATTTCCATTTATATTGAATACACCAATATCTGAATTTTCTATGTCAAATGAATTACTCCAAAATACCTCTGTATTTATTTCATTATTTGTAGGATTTGGGTATGGTTCGTATAAATTTACATATTCAAAATCATTTAACTCACTATTAACATCAACTTCAGCGGAATTAACTAAACTATCTACTAATTCAATTCTATATAAATTTAATTCATTTTTTTCATCTTCATATCTGCAATAAAGAAAATTATTCTGAATATACATATAATTATCAATCATTCCATTATTTGGCAGTGAATATCCCTCCCACTCTGGGTTTTCTATACTGCCAGTTAATTTCATGAACTTATTGCCAAATGAAATATATATTTTATCTTGATACATATCAAAATTAATATTCTCAATGAATAGTTCATCATCTGAACCCTCAAATAAAGTATATTTTTGAAAATTTAAAACATCAAACATTTCTATAGTATAATTATAATTTTCTGTGTTGTAAGTTAAGTAGGCAAAATATTTTCTACCATTATAAAGTACTTCTTTCTTCTTTTCTAATGTTATATTTTTAAGATGTAAAATAGTGTCAAAAGTTTTAAGACTATCTTCCGAATTTATAAAATAAATATTAAAATTACTCATATCTTGAGTAACAAAAAAATAATTATTTAAATCATTATTATAATTATTAATACTCTTAGCATTATCAATATCTTTATTATAAAAATTGAAATTTGAAATACTGTCAAAATTATTA
>JBEICW010000133.1:0-7401 GCA_040383785.1 Ignavibacteria bacterium
AATCGTGAAATATCGTGAAGTTTTTGTTGAAAAAATGGTATAAATAGTGCAAAGAGTGCAAAAATAGTGCAAAGAGTGCAAAAAAATATTCTTCCAAATTACCACGTCATTTATGGCGTGGATAAAAAATATCTTTCACCTCTCATTCCTTTTTCTTTTGTTGGGCGAGCCGCCCAACCTACCCACATTGAAAAACTGGTAAAAATCGTGAAATACTGTGAAGTATATGGTAAAAAAACAGTGTAAAACAGTGCAAAAAATACATAATAAAAATGTAGAGACGGCCGGCGGGTCGTCTTGTTTTGTATTTTAAACGCAGATGTGGTTGAAAAGCCCTGCGACCTCAACCCCAGCACGCTCGTAGGGCAGAGAGTAAGAAAAAATAGATATGAAAAGTGCAAAAAAAATGTAAAAAGATTGTAGAAAATACGTCATAATAGTGCAAATAGTGCAAATAGTGCAAATAGTGCAAATAGTGCAAATAGTACAAAAAATAACGTATTATAGTTTATATTCATCTCTTTTGATTACAACTAATGTTCTGTCGTCTGAGTATATTGATTTTGCTGAGAATTTTTGAACATCTTCAATTATGTAATATGCAATGTTTTTGGAGGTATCTCTATGGTGCTTGTTTAGTAATTCATAAAGTCTTTCTGTGCCATAAAGGTTACCATTTTCGTCTTGTGCTTCGTCAATTCCATCTGTAAAGAGTAGCAATATGTCGCCTTGGTACATTCTTACATTTTCTACTGAAAACTTTTGCTGTTCCATTACACCGATAAATGTGCCGGTTGCTTCTAATCGTTTTATTCTACCAGTAGATGGACGAAAATGTATTGGTGCCGAGTGTCCGGCATTTACATATAATACCATTCTATTTGATGAAATAGTTAGTTCACATGTAAATAACGAAACAAACCTATCCGAAGGAAAAGTATTATGAACTAAATTATTTAGTAATGTAAATACGTGAGAAAGTTTGGTAGCTAATGATATGCCCATACGCAAAGCACCAGCAACAAATAAAGCTTGAATTGCCGCAGGAAGTCCCTTACTTGCTGCATCTCCGATTACAATAGTTAACTGTTCGTCATCATAATCATAAGTATTGCGTATATAATCAAAAAAGTCGCCACCAACGCCTCTATCTGGAATACAAACTCCAAATATCTTGTAATCATGAAACTCTATATAGTGGTCTGGTAGTAGGTTCTGTTGTATTTCTGCTGCTTTTTTGATGTCTTTATCAATTTTATTTTTTTCAGATAAAGCGATTAAATTTCTAATCGATAGGGTCGTCAGAGTACTTATTATATTTAGTGTTTCATTTAGATTATCCGAGTAAGTATCGGCATTAAACCCAAGTAAATATTCGTAATATTTGCCTTTGTCTAATCTATGTAATTCACCTACACCAATTAGGGCATAGTGTTTTACCCCAGCATCTATAAGGGTTTCGTCTGTTTCATCAGCTAATATTGTTCTTGAATTAAGTAAATTTGCTAACTCAGAAAATATATTAGATTGCTCTAAAGACTGTTTGTAACCATCTGGAATTTTTTTTGAGGAACCACTTTGGTATTTTAATTCATAACATTTTTCTTCTTTGTTAAGCTCCCAAATTCTACCACCATTAATATTGAAATGTTTGCTTTTTACTACGCCATCAACTAATGCTTTTAATAATTGATGGACAGATTTAAATCTTTTAGAAATTAAACTATCTAAAATCTTATATACAACTGCCGAATTAGAATTAATTGTAGTGAAGTTTTGTTCCATAATGTAGATTTATTTCAATTTAAACAAAAAAGAGAGTTCAAAAGTAATTTTTTGAACTCTAAAATAAATGAGTTTTAGATTTATGATTATTTAAGATAAATTTATAAGTTAATGTTAAATCAATCCTAAGTCTTTTGCTGCTTTTGCTAATTTTTCTCTACCAGCAACAGTTATTGGCACCAATGGTAATCTAAAATTTTCCTCCATATATCCCATCATAGATAAAATTGTTTTAGCAGGAACAGGATTAGGTTCTATAAAGTTTAATCTCATTAAATCAAATAATTTATAGTGCATATCCAAAGCCAAATCGTAATTACCGTTTAATGCGGCATTTACACACTCACTAAACATTTTTGGCGCATAATTAGAAATTACTGAAATTACTCCCATACCACCCATCAAAATCACAGGAAGAGTAGTAGCATCGTCACCAGAAAGTACATTAAAATTATCAGGAGCATTGCGAACTATTTCCATAATTTGCTCCAAATTTCCAGATGCTTCTTTGGTTGCAACAATATTTGGACAATCTTCTGCAAGTTTAAGTTGGATTTCAGAGCTAATATTTACTGAAGACCTACTTGGCACATTATAGATAATTTGAGGAATATCTACAGCATCAGCAATTGCTTTATAATGATAATAAAGTCCTTCTTGAGATGGTTTATTATAATAAGGAGCAACCAATAAGACAGCGTCTGCACCATGCTCTTTGGCAAGTAATGTCATATCAATTGTTTCTGCAGTATTATTAGAGCCAGTTCCAGCTATAATAGGAATTTTGCCATCAGCAAATTCTATAGCTTGGATAATAAGTGCTAATTTTTCTTTCGAACTAAGTGTGGCACTTTCTCCAGTAGTTCCAGCTATTACTAAAGCGTCAATACCTTCATTGATTTGAAAGTCTATCAATTTCTTTAGTTTTTCAAAATCAATTGACAAATCATCTTTGAATGGAGTTACTAAAGCTGTTATTGTGCCTTTGAAATTTGGTCTATACATAAGATACACCCAACTATAATTAAAAAATGAGTATTTAGATTTCGTATTTTATTATGTAAATCAATAATGTTTTTTGAATACAAAAATATCAATAACAATGTATTAAAAATTGTAAAGTTTATTATAATAAAAAATATAACTAAAAATGGCAATTTACAATTTACAATATACGGAAAAAATGTAAATATATTAATTATATTCAAATAAATGATAGAATTAAAGTGCACCGTTTAAAATTATTTATTATTTGCTATCTTTAAACTAGGTTTTAAAATTAAATGATTTTATTTCCAAAATTAAAGATTAATTAATCTGAGCCGATAGTTAAGGTGGAATTAAAGATACATTACAAAAATATATAGTAAGAATAAATTTTAATAATATAGTTTGTTTTCATTTAGAATAATGATGAGTTTTAGTCTTTGATTAATATTTATGACTAAATTATGACTAAATTATGACTAAATAGTGAAGATTATTGAACAAAAGGTATAAAAATACTAAAAATGAATAATGGTTATATTTAGCCATAATAACTAATTCTAATGAAAATGAAGTTTGGAAAATTAAGATTGATTAATAATATGATTTTTAATAAAATTTGTATTTTTATAATTTGAAATAAATATTGGTTAATATTAAACAATATTTTATATACTGATTTTTGTATTAAATTTTCTGATTACAAAATAGAAAACTGATGAATTATGCAAATATTTTGAAATTAATTTAACATTAAATTATGCTAATTTATCAATTATTAAAATAAGCAACTAAATTAATAATGTTTATAATTATGTGTCTTATTGAGTAAAACAAACTGAAATAAAATACATTTGCAAAAATAAATAGTTGCCCTTAAGTTCTCTTAAATTTACTCTAATTATAAAGTTTTGTGGAATTACTGAAATCATTATTAACTTAAAATAATGACAAACTATTAAAATATTAGTTTGAAAATAATGACACAAAAAATTATTAAGATTTTTTAAGAGTTTGTTAGAAATTAATTTCAAATATTAATTAAGACAAACAAACAAAATCAAAATAAAAGTGTAGAGATAATCCTCAAACATAGATAACCACTGTAATATACAGTATTACTAAAATTGAAAATAAAATAGTATTTATTTAAATATGTAATATTAATAAACTGTATCATCATTAATAAAAGGAGTTGTTTTAAGGTTAAATATTAGTTACTGTAGTGCTTCAAAATGATTTTAGAAGTGATTCACGAAGTGAAATGAAAATATTGATATTAATAACAAAAATAATTAGCATAAATATAAATATGTTATTAAACTGACAAAAATAGAATAAATAATATCAAAAAAATAAATGAGCCAAAATTCATATTTCAACTCAAAATTTATTCTTTATTGAATACATAAAATTTACACAATAGTTAATAAACTTCTATTGAATTAAATTATTAAAATCATTCTAAAAATCAAAAATATGATGCTCAGAGAATAGCCAAATTACAATAGTAATTTAAACAAAATGGCTAAATATGACCAAAATATCTTATAAAATATGACAAATGTATAGAAATAAACAAAAAATATTATTAAAATTATTAATAATCCGTAACTTTCATAAAATCAATAAGATATAAGTGAATTAACTCGATATACATAACATAATTAATCAAAAACAACAACTTTTGGCACTCATATTGAAAATTTAATTCTAAATACCCAAAAAATAGGTGTAATTACTTACAAATTGGCTATAACTAAACAATATATTTGTATTGTATAAAATAACAATATTAAAAAATATTAATTATATAAAACATTGTCATTTATCAATAGTAATAGATAATTAATAAATGGAATATAAATAGCTCATAATAAACTTTAAATTTAATTGTATATAAAATTATATATAAAATTGTAAACAAAATTGTATATAAATTTAATTGTACATAAAGTTAATGTTAAAGTTTTTGGGCAAATATCCGATACTTGCAAAAAAGTAATCTTTAATTCCAAAAATGATTAGACTTTTTAGATATCTGAAGACATAGAAAAAATTGAAAATTAAATAATTTAAACTTAAATAATTAAGTTCTTTTACTAAAACTGCCCATGGAATTGGGCTCTATAAAATTATGGAGGATTTTATGAAACTTATAAATGTGCCTGACATTAGGTCACCAGGAAAAATACCAAAGGATAATTATATCCTCAAAAAGGAAAAATTTGGTTTGTGGTCTAAGTGTCAATCGTTCTCTGAAAAAGTTAAACTAATAATATACAAAAAAAGTATAATAAATATGAGAATGGAATCTATAGCATTGTCGGATTGAGAATAGGATGAAAAAAACTCAATTGGCTTCTAAAGTTTCACTAATGACTCTATGATTTTTATAATAGAAAAATATCCTAACTAAATATAAGTAAATTATAAAAAACAAACTAAAATTGAAAATTGAAAAAACTAAATGTTTTAAAATTGTATAGAGTGTTCAAAAGTTGTTCTAACAATCAACAAAAAAATTATTCTATAAAATTTTAAAAACAAACGAGAAAATAATTTATTAATTAATAAAAAATTATAAAATTACAATCTCAAAAAACTTTAAGGCATTTTGCCTTAGAAATCCTAAAAGAAAAAATAACGAATTAATAATATTAATAGGATTTATATAATTATGAAAGCTAAAAACAAACTGCTCTTGCTTGCAATGTATGTAGCCGTTCTAATCGGCTTCGCAAGTATAGACTCTTTAGCTGCTACTATCACCTCTGCTGCTTCTGGCAACTGGAATGCTGGTGCTACTTGGGTGGGTGGCGTTGTTCCTTCAAATACTGATGACGTAATTATTGCTGATGGTCATACAGTTGTCGTAAATTTAGAACTTACTCAAGCTAACGGTAATCGTAGCGTTCAATCTTTAAATATTAACACAGGTGGTACTTTACGTCCAGATGCTGGTGTTAGAAATATTGAAATTGATAATGACCTTACAGTAGCAGGTACTGGTGTTGCTCAATATAACTACCTAACTTCTGGTAGATTAAATTGGACATTTACTGGTGCTACTGATGGTTCTGCTTCAATTAATTCTGCTGATATTACAAAAACACAATTCCACAATTTAGTATTTGGTGGTAATGGTGTAAATGCATCAAGTACAGGTGCTGCTGGTTTTACAGTTTATGGTAATTTAACTGTTTCTTCAATATCTTCATTAGATATGGTTAATGATGCAGTTACATTCAATAACACAGCTGCTAAAACTATCACAAATAGTAATACAATCACATGGGCTGCTATTACTTTAGCAACTGATGCAATTGTAAATTACGAAGGACAATCTGGTTCTGATAATAATATTGAAGGTAATATTACTATCGGCACTGACGCTACAATGACTGTAGTGGCTCCTACTTTAATTGACTTAACTGGTGGCTCTACTACAATATTAAATTCTGGTGACTTGAATGTAAATTCAGGTGCTGAAGTAAATATTGAACATGCTACTACTTTAGCATCATCTACTGGTGATATTAATAACTTTAATGGTGACCTTACTATCGGTGCTGTTACTTTAACTATGGGCGCTCGCTCAATTAATGGTACTGGTAACTTAACAACTTTAGCAACTTCAACAATATCATTAGCAAATGCTAATGGTGTAAAAGCAGCTTTAGTATTATCTGGTACAAGAACTTTTAACGCAGGTACAGATTATACATTTACTGGTGACTCAGATACTGGTTTTGACTATACTTCAGGTAACGATGTTTCTTCTGTTGGTACATTAACTGTAACTGGTTCAGGTGTAGATGTAACAACTTCTGATTCATTCACTATTACAGGCGATTTATTAGGTGCTACAGAAGTAGTTGACCCTACATTTACTGCTTCTGCAGGTACTATCACTTTTGGTGGTGGTGTTGCTCAAACTGTAGGTAGTGCTAATGGTTTAGTAATTACATTATTTGATGTAGCAGAAACAAATACTGCTGCTGCTGTAACATTAGCGAATAATATTACTGTTGGTGGTGATTTAATTCAAACTGGTGCTGGGGCTTTTGCTTTTGCAACATTTGACGTTACTATGACTGGCGAAGGTACGTTAACTTTAGGTACTGCTACTTTTGGTGGAGCTAATGGTATTATTATTAATGGTGCAAGTGCTAATGTAACTTTAGGTGCTACATTAGATTTAGGTGCCACAGGTACTTTAGATTTAACAACAGGTACTTTAGACATGGCTACATTTGCAATTACATCTACAGCAACTCCTACAACTGTAATAACTTTAACTGCTGGTACAGTTCGTTCGTCTGCAACAACTGGATTAGTTGCTAACTTTACTGGCTTGGGTGCAACTGAATTATCTGTTGCTTCTGGTGTAAACTTTGAATTTTATGGTTCAACAATCACAAGTTTAGGTTTTGCTGTTGGTGGTGTAGCTGTTGCTGGTACTGGTGGTACTGGTGGTACTGGTATAGATTTAATCAACGATTTAACAATTGAAAATACTACATCAACTATTAATGCAGTAGGACAAACTATTGGTCTATTAGGTGATTTAACAGTTGAAACTGGTGCTAATATGACGTTATCTGCAAACAGTTTAAATTTTAACTC
>JBEICW010000134.1:0-7368 GCA_040383785.1 Ignavibacteria bacterium
AAAAAACAGGCAAAAATCGTGAAATATCGTGAAGTTTTTTGCTGAAAAAAGGTAAATTGAGTGCAAATAGTGCAAAAATCTAAAATATTCTCCGCTGGCTTAAGAATGTCAGCTTTGCTGACAGAGGTGGTTTCTTTGCAGTGAAATCGCAAGACTATTTCGGCTAAAAAGTTCTGAGAAGAAACCCCTATCTAAATCTTTCCCCACAGAGTGGAGAAAGACTTTAAGAAAAGAAAAAACAGGCAAAAATCGTGAAATATCGTGAAGTTTTTGGTAAAAAAATGCGGAAATGAGTGCAGATAGTGCAAAAGTTGATTTTGTAGAGACGAACGGCGGGTCGTCTAAAATGTTTTGATTTAGCAATCATATTTCGGATAAAAAGTTCTTTGAAGACTGGCAGGAAAACTCAGCCCCTATAATAAAAAAAAGGTTGAGCGAAGCCGCCCAACCTTTAGAAGAAATATAAATTTCTAAAATCAATTTATTTAGAAATTTCGCCGTCCCAACTTGAAATACCACCACTTAGATTGATTATATTTGTAAATCCTGCTGCAGTTAATTCACTTGATGCTTTTGCACTTCTGCCACCAGATTTGCAATATACTAAGTAAGTTTTAGATTTATCTAATTTTGCAGTTTTAGCTTTGAAATCATTACCCATATAGTCAGCAAAGATTTTTGTACCTTTGATATATCCAGCCGAAACTTCTGCTGGCGTTCTTACATCAATAAGCTCAACTTTACCTTTTTTAATCAATTCTTTTGCTTCAGCAGAATTAATACTTTTTACATTGCTACTACCAAATAAAGTACCTTTGAAAAATACTAACGCGATTGCACCTGCAATCAAAAGGATATAAATGATATTTTTATCCATTAAATACTCCGTTCATAATAATAATTATAAAATATGTGTTATTTTTATTATAAACGAAACATTTAGTTTGAAATTGTTTGAATTTTATAAATTTTTAAAGATTATTTAAAATTCTTAAACTTTTTCAATTTTAGTAGATTTTTCTTTCTTATCTAACTTTAATTCTACAAAATACGAACTTAATAAACCCAAACCGCCAAATAAAAATATACATGCAGGATATAATACACTTTCAATATGAACTTTTCTTGGCGAGCCAATATAAAATGCCTCAACTATAACAAATGCAAATAATATTCCTAATGCAATACCGATTGCTATCAAACTTAGTCTTAAAATCCATCGTTTCAAGCCATTATTTTCTTGATTTCCAAAAGCATTGGGATTTAGACCATTTTCTATAAGTGCCATTCTTTCTTTATTTCGAATAGTCATGTAGATATAAAAGATACCAAAAATAGAACCGAAAGAAGTTAACATCGCAAAAATTGGAAATAATAATTCTGCTAATTCTACAAACATAAGAACTCCTAAATATTTATTAAATTAAAATTGTAATTTCTTTGTAATTTTGTTAAACTTACAATGCTTAACTTTTCTTATACTATTTAGACGCAATTTTTTTTATTCGGTTACAAAAAAAGTAGAAATTTTATAATAAATTGTTATTTTATTTTTTTGTCGAAATATTTAAAATAATTTGTAACCGTTTTATTATTTTGCGTCTAATTAAATATATTGGATTTAATTCTAATATTTTATAGTTTAAATGTAAATGCTATAACACCTATTCAATTATTTTGAAAGATTATCTTTTAATAGAAAAAATTATCCTTGGCGATACTAATGCTTTTTCGGTACTTATTAATAGGTATAAAAATCAAGCATATAATATTGCTTTTAGAATATTGAATAATCGTGAAGATGCGGAAGAATCAGCAAGTGATGCGTTTTTGAAAGTTTACCATAATTTAAAAGATTTTGACAAAAACTCGTCTTTTTCTACATGGCTTTATCGAATTGTGTATAATAATTCAATTTCAATTAGGCGTAAGAAAAAAGATACTTTAGACCTAATGGATAACATCAAACTTGATGATGAAAATTTGGGTGAGTTTGAAATAAGTGAGGACATAGCAGATAGTTTTGAAGATAATTTAACAATTGAAATAGAAAAGACAAATCAATTAGAAAAATTGAAATTGGCGATATTGAAATTAAAAGAGTTAGAGCAGGTTATTATCACACTTTATTATATTGAAGACAAATCTACAGATGAGATTGCAAATATCACTGGCAAATCAGTTTCTAATGTAAAAATAATATTATTTAGAGCAAGAAAAGTACTTTATAATTTGATGAAAGAAGATAAATTAGTCTAAAATTAATGATTTTAATAAAATTAAAAATTAATATAAAAATGAAAAACAAAAACGAAATTAAATTTGATGATTTTTTAAAAGATAATCTTAAAAAATCATCTCAAGACAAAGTTAGTGATAATTTTACTTTAAATTTGATGAGTGAGATAAATTCTTTAAACTTATACAAAAAGGTAAATTATGATTTACAAACTGCTGATAAAAACATTAAAAAATATATAAATATGTTTGTTGGTATAATGACAGCTACTTTTGTATTATTAATATTATTTGCAGTGCAAAGTGGAATAGAAACTAGTAACAATAAATTAAATACAATTGGACATCTAAACAGCAATAATATAAGTGTTAAATCTGTTATGAATATTACCAATAACATTACAAGTAGCTTAACGGAAATTTTGGCAGCAAAATCTCTAAGTATTGTTTCAAAATCAAATATTTATAGTTATCAATCTCAAAATGGAATTATTTCAATAATTTCATTATCTATAGTTGCTTTATTTATCATTTTGTCATTGGATAGATATATTATTAAAAAGAACAATATTTAAATACAATACTCAAAAAATAAAAAAAGCGATAATCTTTAATTTGATTACCGCTTTTATATTTAAAATAATAATAGTAGTTCTTATTTGATTTTGTGACGTATCAAAGTAGAAACTTCACCACCATTTTTAGTAACTTGACTTCCAAAACCTGCCGTTGCTGCAATTGTTTCGAATGCAGGTACTACAGTAATTGAAGTGCTTGAAGGCATAGTTTCAGTTTTTACAATACCTATGCCATCAACTATGTACAAATTAGTTACATTAGGAAATTTGATTACAGCTACATCTGTTCCTTTGGCAAAAAATAAAAATTGTTCACCTAATTGTAATTTCGCTTCCATACCACTTGTCATTGCAAATTTCATAGCAGAGTATGTTTTGCCAGCTATAGTAACATTTTCTGTTCCAATTTTAGCACCTGACATTTTAAGAGTACCATTTAATTGCATTTTTGCAGGTAATGGCACGCCTGGTAATTCAAATTCTGCAACTTCTATAGGAAAAGTAAGCATGTCCCAAGTTGGTTTATCTTGCATAGCTATAACCCATTTTTCTATATTGGTAACATCACCAATACTAAATGGAAAACCTTCTCCCAATCCACTAATAATCTCATTAGTAGATATATACACAATATTACTCTCTTTGGCGTAAGTTGACTTGCTACCTTCCATATTCCACTCGCCACTTTCATTAGTTGAATAAGTCATAAAGTCAACTGCAGTTTGACCATCTAAAGAATATGAATTACCAGCAACTGTAGAGTCTAATCCTATAACTTCTGGTATTAATACCCCATTTGTATCTGTTTCTTTGTTTTCATATACCCAATAAGAGCCTGATGTTGTTGGGAATGAACCACCAATAGTTATTCCAGTTGGAGAAGTAGTATCATCTTTTTCGCAAGAAGATAAACCAATAATGGCTACAGCACCGAATACCAAAAGGTAATTTTTTGCACTATGCAATTTTTGTAATATAGACATAATATATCCTTTAATATGTTGTTAAATATATAAAATAAAATTTAATTAATAATTTGTTGTTTTCCGAATTGTTAATATGCAATATAAATATTTTTTTTTAGAAAATTTGAAAAATTTATAGATTATTTTTATTTAAATCAATATAAAATAAAAAAGTTACTAATTATAATATAATTAAACGTTTAATTTAGAAATAAGTTTTAATTAAATTAAAACAATACTTATTAAGCTGGTGAAATAAATTGACTTGCTAATATTATTAAAAACTTACTTTTTATCAAAATTAAAGACACATCAAAATTAAATAAATCCCACTAATTGAGAAAATATTTATAGTAAAAAAATAAAAAAAAGCAGTTAATGTCAAATATGGTATAATTATTACTTGTAATAATTATATATCAAATTTTTGAGTATAAAAACCATTAATTGTTTTATATTGTTCAATATTTTGTAATTTTACAAAATTCAATTAATTCAATTTTAAATAAATTATATTTTAGTTACAATTTACAAACAAAGCATTACAAAATTTGGATTTAAATAAAATAATTGGGCGGCTTGGCGAAGATGTTACTATGATGTTCGCATTAGAATCGGAGTTCCTGATAGATAAGGGATACCCCGATGAAGCTGTATATCTATGCCTTGAAGGCATTAAGATGTTCCCAAATTATGTTGCTGGCTATACTATGCTTGCCAAATCATACATAGTTTTGGGCAGATTAGACGAAGCATTGCAAACAATAGAAGAAGCTATCAAAAAATTTCCAAGACATAAAACATTGATAAATTTTGCTAAATCTGAACTGGGTATTGAATATGAAGAATTTAATTTAGCTAATTTTAGAGAAGTATTTGAAAGGGACGAAGATTTTGTATTTGACTTATCTACCAAAAATTATAGAGAAAGTGTAAAAAGAAAATTTGCAAATAATGTAAAAAGTTCGGACAACGATAGCAACGATAGCAACGATAGCATCGATAGCATCGATAGCAACGAAAGAAACGATATTAACGATATTAACGATAGTTCAATCAGTGTTTTAGTAGAAAATGATAATGGCTTTGAACTTGAAATACCAAACCGTAAATTCCATAATAAAGTAACAGAATCTCACCAAGAAGTTGATATTGAATTAATAAGACAAAGTCAAAATATTAAATCTTATGGTATTAATTTGGATTTGAATAATATTCCTTTGGAATATAAATTAGATGAAGAAATAGATATATTCAAAGAAACAAACTCTGCAGATCTTAATATAATAGCTAGACTTTTTGACTTTAAGTCATCAAATAATTTGATTGATATTGTTATTGATAATGAATTGAGATTTGATAATTTTGACATTGGCTTAGGTTACAAATTCCAGAAATTAGAACATAATTTTAAGCATTCGCCCAATACAACAGATGATGATAAATTAGAATCTAATTCAATCCAAAATTCTATTAAAGAAATAAGTATATCTGATGTAGAATTAAATAATAAAAATGAAGAATTAGTGTTTTTGGAAAAGTTGATAAATGGAGATAAAACTGAATTTGACAATGTGAATTATAATGATAATTCATTAAATAACGATACGGAACTCAATGAGAACTCGCTATCAAATGAACTTTTAGATGAATTAAGTGAATTAAATGAATTTTATCAAACTCATCCAAATAAAAATGATAGTTTGCATTTAGAAATTTTAGAAACAATTATAGATAACAATCATAATTTTAATTTGTTATCTGAAATTGAGGAGCATAGTCTAAATTCAAACATTATATTAGATAATGTTGATAGTATATTTGAACAGGAATTCAAAAAGATAGTAATCGAAGAAATTTCTGATGAAGCACATAAAACAGAACATTTTGATTTTGATTTTGACTATTTGGATAAGGTAACTAATGAAGATGCTATAGGTATTGGGAATTTAACCAATCAAGCATCTTTAGAGTTATTAGAGGAGAGTGTCGGTGAAGTTGGACACCAAAATTACGATAATTTAGGTTATGAAAATATTTCAGATATAAGTTTAGATAATTTAGATAATATAATCACAAATAATATCGAATTAGAAGATATTGAAGTAGAAATTGAAGAGTTGGATAATAACTTAGCAGAAGTTTTCGAAACTGAAGTATTAGAAGTAGAAAACTCTGAAAGAGACAATTCAGAATTAGAAAATTTAGATTTATTATCAGGTGAAAATCACAACGAAGATGATAATTTTAATGTTACTGAAATTGAAGAAAACGTTAACTTAATTTCAATTGATAATTTAGAAGATTTACTTTCAAATCATAATGAGATTAGTAATACTAAAAGCGAAGATGATATTCCAAATGAAATAACTTCTTTGGAAGATGAATTGCAAGAAATAGTTATTCAAGAAGATATTGTTCAAGATGAAGTTATACAAGAGAAAAAAGTAGATATACTTTCGGAAGTTAATAATAGATTAGCTAATGCTGAATACTCTTGGGCTGAAGTAGAAAGATTGCTAAATGAAAATGATTCAAAAAATGACAATAAAATTACGACTTTAGATGAAACTTCTGAAGTAAACAAAGAAGAAAATAATGAAGATGAAATAGAAGATGAGCCAGCTCAAACATCTATGCTACCAGTGAGTGAAACATTAGCAAAAATATATGAAACTCAAGAAGCTTATGAAGATAGTATCAAAATTTACAAAAAACTGATTATCAAAAATCCAGATAAAGCAGATTTGTATAATAGAAATATAAAAAGAATAAAAAAAATAATCAAAAAGTTAGAAAAAAAGTCAAAATAGTAATTATTTAAAAATAATATTTGCATATTAAAAATATATGTGTTAGTTTTGTAGTCCTATTGCAGTTGCAATAACAAAAAGTTCTCTATTGCAATAATTTGATTAAATAAGTTTGTTTTGAAGATTTTTCTTACAAAAAATATAAAAAAACATTTTGAAAAATCAAATAAAAGTCTTAAATTGCATTCATTATTAGTTCTCTATTAGAAAATACTTTTTTAGTGGTTTTCTATACTCAAATGCAGGAATAGCTCAGTTGGTAGAGCACAACCTTGCCAAGGTTGGGGTCGCGAGTTCGAGTCTCGTTTCTTGCTCTTACGATTCAAATCGTAAACGTTCCTCTTTATGCTGCGTGCCTTGCTGTCACTTCCCCCCGATTGCAAGGCGCTTTTTTTTTGTACTTACATTATTTTTGCTTACCTAATTTTAACAAATAAATGTCAAAATCTTACCAAAATTATTGTAATTTCTATTCAATTTGAAAAAAAAATAAAATTATTTTCAATAAAATGTAACTTTTGAGATTTTTTTTTGTTAATAACTTATAGAGAGTGCATATATTAAAAAAGTTTTTTATTTTTAATATAAATTAAATCAATTTTAATAGTATCGCACCTTGATTTTACCCTCTTTTTTCATATTCTATAAAGGTATATATAGATAATTGTTTTACATGTTTTAAATCATTTTAACTTCATTTATAATATTATTTGAATGCCCCTTTTATTACGGCATTAATGTTGTTTATTATTTATTATTATAATGATTATTAAA
>JBEICW010000135.1:0-7332 GCA_040383785.1 Ignavibacteria bacterium
GAGGGTGGGATAGAACATAAAGATGATTTGCAAGTTTATGCATTTGTAAATCAAGAATTGGCGCATTTCGGAAAGCTTGATGATTTCAAAAGAAGTAATAATAAAATTGAAAGAGAATTAGCAAAAATATTATCTGAAAAACTAAAAAAAGACTTGTAGGTTTTTGCAATAAAAATAAAATTTTAAAGTATGAGAAATAAATGAAAAAATCAAATATATTTATTTTAATAATTATAACAATTATAATTAATTCATGTACTCGTAAAGACTTGATAACCGGTACAAATGATTTGATGTATCTCCAAAGTGGGAAGAGTATTGATTACTTTCTTGAAGAAAAAGGTTATAAATCAATAAATACTAATGGTACTTTTAATATTGGCTTAGATGGGAACTTATTAGCTTTTAAAACAAATTTTGATTACGCAAATCAAAAGTATAGTTGTTATGTAATAAATGTTGAAAATAGACAAATTATTATTTCTAATGGTTTCTCAACTCAAATATTTAAAAAAGGTGATTTCTTTTATATCATTACCAAAGATGAGATAATAAAAGACTTTTTTTATGAATATGAAGTTAAAAATGGAAGTAAGCAAATTTCAGATGAAATGATGATTAGCATAAATTTGGCAGTAAACAAATATCTTACTAATTTTACTAATTACACGCCACAAACAAGTGAAGAATTAAATAAAAATAGAAAAGAAAGAGCAGGGAAAAATAGAAGACATAGATAAAAATCAAATTATCTAAATTCTATTTTGTTTTAAATTATAAGTCAAAAATAAATCATAAATAAATTAAGAGTATGAAAAAAATAAAATATTCAGTAATTATGTTTTTATTACTAACCGCTTGCAGTGGTAGTTATATTAATTATAAACACTTGGATTTTGAATTAAATAAAACTACAAAAAAAGATGTTATAAAAGCATTAAAGTTATTACAAGACAAAGTAAAACCAATTAAGCATAGTATTTTTGGTAACGATAAATATGAGGTAGTTTATAAAATGAGTGATTTTATTACATCTAACAGTGTTTTTCAATACTATCTATTGAGAAATGATACTTTGGTTTATTTTGGTTATCCATATCAATTCCAATCAAATATAAATGATACAATTAGAATAGCAGGAGAAGAAACTACGAAGTTACTTATAGATTTGGAAGATTTAGAGAAATAAATGTGCTGAAGAGGTTTTCTATACAATTGCCATGACATTTATGGTATGGTTAGAAAGAGTAACTTTTTTATTCTTGAATTAAACCAAATCTTTGAATTGAGTAGATGTTTTTTTAATTAATTTTTTATTCCATACTTAGTTTCATCTCTGTATGATTTTATTAATTCGCATTGAAATTTCAATATTTTATAATTACTTTCTTGTGGTTTGAGTGAAATAGCTTTTCCATAATTAAATAAATATTAATTAAGCAAATTGTTAAATCTTATTAATTAAAACATATTAATTTAAACTTATTAACGTAAATTTTTATCTCAAATCAATTAATTCTACATCTTTTGGTGGATTGAAACTAAATTCTGTATCGCTAACATCAGGATTGATATTAAAATCAATTATTTCCCAAGTTTTGATATTTTTCCCATTAATCATTTCGATCGCTTTGATATTTTTTTTGTCATCAAGTGCAAGTTTTAGTTCAGTTATTTTGAATTTATCTTTTAATTCTTGATTGATTTCAAGTTCTAAGGAATTAAAGATTTTACCATCAGATTGAGTGATTTTAGAATAATTAACAGGCTTAGAATTTTTAATCAAACTAAAGAAGATATCCTCGAATGAGAAGTCTTTAGAATTTTTGTTAAATTTACTCAAAATCACAGTTTTTTCCTTGATGGAATAATTCCACATATCTTTTCCATTACAAATCAAAATTCTATTGCCAATATTGAAATAGTACATATTGCCTTTTTTAGCACGGACTGTACCTTCCAAAACTGCATTTTTCATTTCAGTATCTTTAAGTTTGAACTTCACATTTAACGTTTTCATATTAGAATATTTATCTACCAAAAATTGATGGACATCATCTTTGGGACTTGCTGCATAAATGCTCGATACCACAAATATTGCTATAATCAAACCGATTATAATTTTTGTAATTATACCTTTAAAATCACTATTTTTGTTTATCAAACTCATATTATTAGTCTATTTTTTTATTTATTTTAAATTGCACAAATCTAAAAATATTAACGTTAAGAATAGTTAATTATTTATATCTATTTTTACGTCTACTTTTATATCTATTATGACATACGATTAATTAGTAAAAAAGTTCTCATTCTTTTATGTTTTTAAGATATTTGGGGCGGCTCGCCCTATTTTTGTTTCTTTTAGTAGAATAGGCACCCTTGCCTGTTCAAGAAACCCCCTCTAAATCTCCCCAACACTGAAGTGGAGACTTGAATAAAAAATATTTCTTTTCTTAATAATGTAGTGGACGGGTCTCCCGTCCTTTTTTTTTGTTTGACCCAAGCGGCTCGCCCAATTTCTTGTTTCTTGAAGTAGAATAGGCACCCTTGCCTGTTCAAGAAACCCCTATCTAAGTCTTTCCCCACAGAGTGGAGAAAGACTTTAAGAAAGAACTGGGTAGGTTGGGCGGCTCGTCCGACTTTCTTTTGTTACCTTCGACTCCGTTCAGGCAACGCTTGTATTCGGAGGACTCTTCGTAGCCGCAACCACAAACACTTGTAAAATTGCACCACTACAAAATTATTAAAACATATATAGCAATAATATTGGCAAAATTGCGTTATACGGCTCAGAAACGGACAAATATAATCAATTTGTAAATGACAAGACTTTGCAAGTTGTAAAAGTTATGAAAAGCAAAAAGTAGTCTTTAAATATGATTAAAAATCATCAAAATCTCAACAAAAACTTAAATGAAAATTATTGGAAAAATGTTAAATTTAGGTAACATTAAAATAAAATATTCTTCTAATATTTTTATTTTATTTTATTTTTTGCTATCTAATATCAGTTCATTACATTCAGAAAATATCAACTATGTTGGCTTCGGATTAGACTCACTTTTAGATACACTAAATATTCCTGCTAAAGCTTTAAATAATAATTTAAATAGTAGTTTTAATCTACCACCTAAAGATCCAAACTTAAATAATATAACAGAGTATGTAACAGATAATTCAACTTTAAATTTGCAAAGTGAAGTAGGGAGTTCGGTTATTAATGAAACTGAAAATTTTGATAATAATTTTGACACTAACTTTGATACAAATCTACCGCAAAATGCTTTAGTTCCTTCTATCTCAAACAAAATGAATATTTTGGATTACAGGTATAATAATATTCAGCGTTATACTGTTACTGGTGAAATGCCAAATCTAAAAACCGATATAAAAGCATTAAACTTAGGAGTAGTTTTGGGGAGTTTGACAGCAATATTTGTTTTGCAACATCAAGCACAAGCGAATACAATTTGGAAGGAAAGAATACCATTTAGAATCGTAGAAGATGGAGCTTATGGATTGTATTCAGATAAACCAGGTCACGTAATTGGCAGCTACTATACTGCAAATACACTAACTGATGCTTTGATAATTTCAGGCGTTGATTGGGAAAGTTCTGTAATAACAAGCGGCATACTTGGATTAGCTTATATGTCGTATATTGAAGTTTTAGATGGTTATGGGAAGGGTTTTGGTTTTAGTCCATCTGATATGTATGCTAATATATTTGGTGCTGGTTTGTATGTAGCTCAATATTATTCTCCATTTTTACAAAATATAACACCTAAATATACTTATTTTCCATCTAATTGGTTTGGGCAAAGAAAAAGGCAACCACACGACTTTTTTATAGATGATTATAGTTCACAAACATTATGGCTAACTTTTAATATGCACAATATGTTGCCTGAATCATTAGCAAATTATTGGCCCGATTGGTTAGATGTATCTTTAGGTTATGCAGCAAGAAATTTAACTGAAGTTTATGACCCAGAAAAAATTTATTTTCATGACCCAAATGTTACTTTCCGAAATAATCAAGTTGAGGGAGATCCAAAGTTTATAATTTCATTAGATTATAATTTAGTCAAATTATTACCAGATGGTGGAAGTTTTTGGAATTGGGCTAAACAAACTTTAAACTTTTTTAAATTTCCAGCACCAGCTTTGGAAATTGGCTATGACGGCAAATCAAAATTATACTTGATTTATCCATTTCCGATAAAATTTTGATGTAAAAATATAATTATGCAATAATTACAATTTTATTTTAAGTTTGCGTCAAGTTAATTGTTCTAAACTATTTTATAGAAACAAAATAGGAGAGTTTAAAAAAATATGAAAATTTTACTCACAGGTGTAACCGGATATATTGCCCAAAGATTATTGCCTATTTTATTAGAAAATGGGCATGAGGTTATTTGCTGCGTAAGAGATAAAAGCAGATTTAATATGAAAAATTATTTTACTGCAAATCTCACAGTTTTAGAAGTTGATTTTATAAATAACGAAAGTTTACAACAGATTCCAATTGATATTGATGTTGCATATTATCTCATTCATTCGATGTCAACACAAACTGGTGACTTTGAAAATATGGAAGGTATTTGTGCAACTAATTTTAAAAATCGCATTGAACAGACAAATGCCAAACAGGTTATATACCTTAGTGGAATAAGTAATGCTGACGAGCTGTCTAAACATTTATCATCACGAAAAAATGTGGAAACAATTTTATCAGATTCCAAATATGCACTCACTACTTTAAAGGCAGGAATAATAGTCGGCTCGGGTAGCGCCTCATTTGAAATCATTCGCGATTTAGTAGAGAAATTGCCCATATTGATTACTCCGCAGTGGCTAAAAACAAAAAGTCAACCTATTTGTATTCGTAATGTAGTAGAATTTTTGATTGGTGTGATTGGTAAAACAGAAACATACAATAAAAGTTATGACATTGGAGGACCAGATATTTTAAGTTATAAAGAGATGCTTTTGCGATTTGCAAAAATAAGGGGCTTAAAAAGGCATATAATTATTGTTCCAGTGATGACTCCCAAAATATCGTCTTATTGGCTATACTTTGTTACTGCGACTTCCTTTGCGCTTGCTAAAAACTTAGTAAATAGCATGAAAATTGAAGTAATCTGCAAGCCCAATTCATTAGCAAAATTACTAAATGTTAATTTGATTGATTATGATACATCAATCAAATTAGCTTTTGATAAAATTGAACATAACCAAGTTCTTTCAAGCTGGAAAGATGCACAAACAAGCAGTTTATTAAATGAAGGTATTTCTAAGTTTATGGAAGTACCATCCAATGGCTGTTTTAAGGATATTCGCTTTCTAAAGCTCAAAGAAAACAACACCGCTATCGATAAGATTTGGGCTATAGGAGGTAAAACTGGTTGGTATTATGGCACATGGCTTTGGGAAATAAGGGGATTTTTAGATCAGATTGTTGGGGGAGTGGGTATGCGTAGAGGAAGAAAAAGTGACACAGAAATAAATACTGGTGATGCCCTTGATTTTTGGCGAGTGCTAATCGCAGACAAAAATGACAAAAGATTGTTGTTATATGCTGAAATGAAGCTACCCGGTGAAGCATGGCTAGAATTTAAAATTGAAAATAATAATATATTAACACAAACTGCAACCTTTAGACCATTGGGCATATTTGGTAGAATGTATTGGTATTTGGTTTCACCTTTTCATGCACTAATATTTCAAGGAATGTTAAATAAAATAGCCGAAAAATAATTCAAATTATTGAAGATAAATATATATATATATTATGGTAAAACTAATAATATGCAATAAAATTGGTATTGAGACAGATATTAATTGATACTATTAATATTATTTTTTAAAGGAAATGACTATAGTCAATATTAGGTTTAAGAAGATACAAAAATAGGATTAGCTAATATTTACTCTATTGGTAAGGCACTATCAGAATTACTAATATTTTTTAGAAGCTTAAATCTTTAATCTCATATTAAAATGTAGTCGTTAAAAAAGAAACTCGTTTTGATAATAATTTGTTTTAAAAATTAATTTTTTTATTAAAGCAAAAACAAATTACAGAGAGATTGATTAAATATTTACAAAATATTTTTGAACAACTTGTGAGATATATGCTCCAATTATTGCAGGAATTGAATATACAGAATATAAAATGAATTCGATTGGGAACATACTGTGAGAAGACGAATCGACAATCATTTCAAAAATTGCAAGTACTGGGAAAAGTGCCATAGTAGATAATCCAATTGTCCAACTTTTTAATTTACTCAAAAATTTTACACCGAACCCGCTTAAAAGTAATAAACCAAAACTCCAAATTGAAATTCCTTCAATTCCGTTTCTAATCATGGGAAACAATGTATAATCATACTGTTTTAAATCATGTAAAAAAAAGTAGGCAACAAAATAGATACTACACCTAAAATTGATGCAAGTAAATAAATCCAAATATCATTAGTTTTCATATTATTATTATCGATTTTGTAAGACTTTTTATTAACACCCAGTATTTTGAAATTGTCGTATGATTCCATTTTGTAAATTTTACTAATTGTCATTTTTTGTGATCAATCATTTTTAACAGGTAAATTTTATTTAAAACCTGAACCCCAAATATTTAAATTTAAGTTTTATAATTAGACGCAATCATAAAATTTCAATTGTTTAAACTTATCAAACTATTTAATTTAATAAATATTGTTATTATACACTTATAATTCAATCTTGATACTTCAAAAAAATTAAAGAACTATTTAAATAAAAAATAACTTATAAAGTAAAAAAACAAAAATAGGACTAACTTAATTAAAAGTTAGTCCTAAAATTTTTAAAAGAAAAAAAAGTTAAGAATTTTATATTCTTATTTTACTTCTTTATGAACAGTATGTCTTCTTAAAAATGGATTGTATTTTTTGATTTCCATTCTATCAGGAGTATTTTGTTTGTTCTTTTTAGTAGTGTATCTCGAAGCTGGTCTGCCTTCAGCTTTTGCTTCAGTACATTCTAAAGTGATTTGAATTCTATGTCCTTTCTTTGCCATTGTTATATTCCGAGTAATATTCCGATATGTAATTTTTTAAGAATACAAAAATAAGAATTATTTTGTTAATTACAAAATAAAATAAAATAATTATGTTAACAACATAAAAATTACTTCATCATTTCAATGATTTTATCTGCGAATTCAGAACATTTAATCTCTTTTGCACCATCCATCATACGAGCAAAATCATAAGTAACATATTTGGATTCAATTGCTTTAGATAATGAATTTACTATCAAATCTGCAGCTTCTTTCCA
>JBEICW010000136.1:0-7257 GCA_040383785.1 Ignavibacteria bacterium
ATTTTTTTTAAAAATTATAAATAAAATTATTTATCATAATCTTATTTTACTAACTATAATTCATCATTTACTTTATTTCTTTGTAAGCTATTCTACTATGACCAACTGCTTTAATATTTTTTAGAATTGTATATTTGATAATTTGTAAATCTTTAATTGTAATATCACAATCATCAAATTGTCCTTCTTCAATTCTTTCTTTAATTATTTTGTCTAACATTTGTTCCATTTCATCATCATCTGTTATCCCTAATCTAGAAATAGCTTCTGCAGTATCACAAATCATAATAATAGCTGCTTCTTTGGAATTAGGTTTGGGTCCAGGATATGTATAGTCAGCTGGATTTGCATTTGGGTTTTCTTCTAAAGCTTTTGCATAAAAGTGCTTAACCATAGTAGTCCCATGGTGCATATATATAATATCAATAATTCTTTCAGGTAGTTTGTGCTGTTTAGCTATTTTTACCCCAGCATTTACGTGGTCAATAATTATATGAGCACTTCTTTTGGCTGGAATTGAGTCATGTTTGTTTACCATATCTATCTGATTTTCAACGAAATACTCTGGTTTTTCAATTTTGCCAATATCATGAAAAAATGAAGCTACTCTCACAAATAATACATTCGCTTCAATTGCCTCTGCACAACTTTCCGATAATGAAGCTACTCCTCTTACATGCTGGAATGTTCCTGGTGCCACTTCATTCAGTTTTTTGAGTAGAGGATGGTTTAGATTGTCATATTCTTGATAAATTAAATTAGATGAAAAATTCGTAGTTTTTTCCATAAAATACAACATACCAAATGTTATCAAAGGCGAAAAGAATGAATTTATCGCACATAACATTAATTTCTGTAATGTTTCTTTGGAGTAAAGCGATGCATCTACTCCAAATGTAAAAATAGTCAATACAAACGAAGAAAATATCAAAAATATTGATTTTAACATCTGTGTTCTATTTTGAATATCTCTAACTGTATAGGCGGCTACCGAACCAGAAAACATCATGATTACAGCAGTAATATAATCATTACCCCTGATTGATGCTACCAAAAGTGCCATAGTTACAGTCGCATAAAATGCAGTTCGTGAATCAAATACAATTGCTGCAAGCATAGAATATGCTGGTAAAAATATCAAAAATTCCATTGGGTAATTATAATCATACTCTACCGACACCCACGCCTGTAATGAAGTAATTACAAACAATACGAAAATTGCACCAAATTGGTTATTATCATAAAAAATTCTTTTTCTGATATTATATAAATACAATATTATAAATGAAAATATTAAAGAAATATGACCAAAATTGCTAATATAGGTAGTAAAATGTACAGAAGTATCATTAGTTAAAGACATCGAAAAATAATAAGAATCTAAAGCTAATATATGATTTTCTCTCAGAGCTTGCCCTTTAGATACAATAATATTTCCTTTTTTTACAATACCTATAGTTTTAGGTACCGATAATTCAGCTAATTCTTTTTCTTCTTTACTTAATTCATAAGAATAGCTTAAATCAGGTTTATAGCTTAATAGTAATATTAATTTACTTATTAATTGGGTTTCCTTGCTAGCTTTATTTCTTACAAAATTTTCTTCATTTTTAAATAATGTAATAGAATCAATCAACTGATTTTTAGAAATTATACTTCTATTGATATTATCTCTTTGTATGACAATCTTATTATCTTTGATTTTGTACAAATCGTAGTTAATTATAAATTTATCAGTACTTTTTACAAACTGTACCAAAATATCTTTTGAAATGTTTATAATATTTTGTCTATCATTATAACTCAATTTTGAAATTGAATCGAATAAACTTTTAAAATTATTTTGCTCATTAATAATTACATTAGAATTAATTATATCACTTCTGAATGTAAAATTATTAATTCTATTTAGAATTCCATAAGACTTAAACAAATCTTGATTTGTTAGTGAAGATTTATAACTTTCATCAATCTCAAAAACCAATCTGGCATTTTCCCTTGCTGTTTTAACTTCTGAATTATAAATATTTTCGTTCTTATAAATCGGAAATGAATTAGTTGCAACCAAAGTTTTTTCTGACCATTTCATCCCTTTGGAATAATTGAATTTTTTATTAAAACCATTTTGGTTTGGCTTGTAACTAATAAAAAAAGTACATAATAAAAGTGAACTAATTAATATTAGTCCTTTTACTACCAAAGATGCTTTGATATTTACAATTTCTTTATTGTGTTTGTAAGCATCTTCAAATTCAATTTGCTGAAATAAATTTCTTTTTAACATTATCGTGTGTAAAGTGTAATTATTTGAAAGATTTAAGATTTTATAAAGAAATAAGATTATTATTAATAAATCTTACAACAAAATTAATAATTTAATTTTTTAAAAACTAATAAATATATCGAATTATAACTATTTGTATTGAAATATATAACATAATATAACTTAAATGATTTAATTTCGTCTCAAAGTTACTATTAAGGTAAGTTCTACAAATCTAATTTAAATTATAAATTCTAAAAAATCTGTTCTATCAATATCAAAAACATGAAAATAATTTTTATATATTTAATTAAATTCTACAAAAAATTTATATCACCTATGTTTCCAAGTTCTTGTAGATTTTATCCAACTTGCTCTACTTATACTTTAGATGCAATTGAAAAGTATGGTGCATTCAAAGGTGGGTATATTGGCATCAAACGAATTTTAAGATGCCACCCATTCAATAAAGGCGGATTAGACCCATTAGAATAAATTTAAAAAAATACAACTTCCAAAACTTTTAATTACCCAATTTAATAATTTATTGCTTAATTTTGGGGTCATTAATATTACAAAAATAAAAATATTATTACATCAATTATTATAAAAATAAAAAATGGATAGAAATTCGATAATTGGATTTGTGCTTATAGGTGCAGTTTTAGTAGCTTATATGATTTATTCAAGCATATATACTCGACCAACAAGCCAAACGGCAAGCAGATCCACAAATACTGTATTAAAACAAGATAGCAGCAAAAAAGATGTTGCTCCTGCTATGACAATTACCGAAAGAGATGAATTTATTAATTTTTCTAAAAATAAAGTAGGTAAAGTTTTTGAAGCAAATACAGTTGGAACAGAAAAATTAATCACAATCGAAACTGATTTAATCAAAGCCGTAATTTCAAATAAAGGTTTTGCAATTAAAAAATGGTTTTTGAAAGACTTCAAAAAATGGGATGGAGTTCCTACTCAATTAGTAAAAGACTCTTTGGGTGAATTATATAGCGTTATATATAGCTCTGAAGGAAAAAAAGTTGATTCAAGATTTTTGTATTTTGATATAGATACAGATAAATCTAACATCAAAATTAGTGGAAATGACAAAATTACTCTGAAAGCTATTTTAAAAGTTGGTAATGGTTCAATCACTCGTAATATTACTTTTTATGGTAATAAATACCATTTTGATACTGATATAAAACTAACTAACTTAGAAGATGCGATAAATGCCAGAGGAATTGATTTTGCTTGGGGAAGTGGACTTACCAACCAAGAGAAAAATAGCGTTGATGAAGCAAGTGAATCAAGAGTAATGGCAGTAATGAATGGCGAGCCTTCAGAGCTTGCAGCAGACGAAGATTACAAAGAAAATGCAAAAGAAACAGGAGTTGTAGATTATACAGCGGTCAAAAACAAATATTTTACAGCAGCAATTATTCCAGATAAATTTGATGGAACAGTAGATATGTCTGGGTCAAAAATTGTCTATCCAGAAACACAAGGTGTAGTAAAATCATTTGAAATGTCATATAGATTGCCGTATAGAGGCGGTGAAACTTATAATAATTACAAAGTATATGTAGGTCCAATAAACTATTCAATCCTAAAAGAGTATGGATTAGAAAGAACAGTAAATTTTGGCTGGTGGATAATTAGATATATTGGTCAATATTTTATGATGCCATTATTTAATTTTGTACATTCATTTATTCCAAGTTACGGTATTACGTTAATTATCTTCTCGCTTTTAATTAAATTCTTAATTTATCCGCTATCGGTTACACAAATGCAGTCAGCTGCTAAAATGAAATTATTAGCACCAGAATTGCAAAAACTAAAAGATAAATACCCTGATGATTTGACCAAACAACAACAAGGTACAATGGCACTTTACTCCGAGTATGGAATAAATCCCGCCAGTGGCTGTCTGCCAATGATCTTGCAAATGCCAATACTTTATTCACTTTGGGTGGTATTACGATCTAATATTGACCTAAGACAATCAAGCTTTATTTGGTGGATAAATGACCTATCAATGCCTGACGTAATATTAGCTTGGGATTATTCAATTTTGGGTATTAGTTCAATTTCTGGTTTGTCGTTATTAATGGGTATAACTATGTTTATCCAACAAAAAATGACAATCAGCGACCCAAGACAACAATCTATGGTTTATATAATGCCAGTGATGTTTATATTCTTATTTTCATCATTCCCTGCAGGGCTTAATTTATACTACTTTATGTTTAACGTATTGGGTATAATTCAACAATATTGGATAAACAATTTCTCGAAAAATAAATATACTTTAGCACAACTAAAAGCAGCTCCTAAAAAAGAATCGTGGCTATCGAAAAAAATGAAAGAAGCACAAAGTATGGCAGAAGCCCAACAAAAAGGCGTTACATACAAACCCAAAGACGACAAAAGTTACTATAACAACGTACAATCAAACAAAAAGAAGAAAAAATAATTCAAGAAACCCCCTCTAAATCTCCCCCACAAAGTAGTGGAGACTTGAAGGAATAATAATTCTTTTCTTATTAATGTAGTGGACGGGTTTCCCGTCCTTATCTTTGCTAAATTTTTAATTTCAGTAGGTCAAGCGTCTCGCTTGACCTTTTTTTTGTCGTGGGCAGATTGGGCGGCTCGCCCATTGTTCTTTTCTTTGTAGTAGAACAGGCACCCTTGCCTGTTCTTTTTTTTTTAGTAGTTCAAGTGGCTCGCTTGACAAATGAACCCCTATCTAAATCTTTCCCCAAAGTAGTGGAGACTTGAAGAAATAATAATTCTATTCTTAATAATGTAGTGGGCGGCTCGCCCGTTTTCTTTGTTCTCCGCTGGCTTAAGAATGTCGGCTTGCCGACAGAGGTGGTTTTTTTGCTTGTGGTTTCGACTTCGACGTGCCACCGTCCTTTCTTATTATTTTTGATACTCGGTAGGTCAAGCGTCTCGCTTGACAGAAAACCCCAATCTAAATCTTTCCCCAAAGGGGAAAGACTTTAAGAAAACAAAATATTTTTCTTTTTCTTAAGCCCTTCCTTTGGAAGAGTTGGTTAGGTTTCTTATTTTTCTTCCACCCACCACAAAAAAACTTCGCTTGTAAACCATACTATAACAACAACTTACAAAATACTTTTCAAATCTCTGTTATATTTTGCCCTTTTTTCAGTCTTTTATACAGAGGGAATGACAAATTTGAAAAAGTTTTTTTGGAATAATTAAAATAATATTGTACATTGCATTATTCAATTTATACGATTGAAGTAAATAACGAAATATAAATCTAAAAAGGATATATTTTTACGAATTAAGATAAATATAAAATAAGAAATTAAATATATAAAGTCTATTTGTTTAGCGTTCATTAAGTAAAATCACCAATTTTAAAGTTAACTGAAACGCAAAGACAGCAAGGCACCCAAGTTCCGACTGGGGTGTTTTTGCGTTTTTGCCTCAGATAACGGGTGTTTGGTGATACCTACTTAATGGGCAATTCGTAAAAATGCCCTTTTTTTGTGTACTGAGGTGTATGTTCTATTTTATTATATTACCTATACTAAACAAAAAGTACCTCCAGAAATTAGTATTAATTCTTTACCAATTTCTATAAAATAATTAAATTTAAAACTTTTTGTAACTTTTAGCCAAATTTTTGGTTATTATAATAATAGGATTATAAAATGAAAAACTTTTTAAAGAACTTAAATAATTACATAGGTAATAAAAAATCATTATTATTTATATTTTTTGTTGGAATGACAAGTTTCTATTCACAAAACGCAACAGCACAAAGTGAAATAAATTGGGCAAATCTTACACCCCCACCTTGCTATGATGGTGTTACAACACCCGATCAAAGAGGTCCTTGGAAAGGACCATTTACATTTAGAGTATGCCCTACTGACGCTGGTGGTTGCTGTTATACTATAGTATATTATGATAGAATGTATAAACAAGGTGAAGGTTGGAACAATTGTCCTAAGAAGTTTTGGCAATATGATGTATCTGTAACAGGTATATTTTATGAAGATGAAGGTTGTAAAACGTATAATAAGGATTCTATTATTTCAAAATTTCAACATAGTTTATTTGTATTGAAAAATCAAAGCCAATCGTTTAAGGACTCTGTTACTAGTTGTTGTACTGAAAACGGAGCTGGTAATAGTGACCATTATATTTGGGTTAGTTCTAATTGCTATAGTAATGAAAATACTAAATGTGACCCAAGTGCAATAAGATGTTGTCGCGAAATCAAAAGAGCTTATTATAATAGAACTATATTTAATGGTGATACAACTTGTACTTTTGTTGGATGGTCAAATAATTATACAACACCTGAGCCAGTTACACCTGAATGTCCAGAAAATTGTACTCCAAAATGTAATGATGTACTAATGGAACACATTGCAGTTACAGCATGCGATATGCCTTGTAATTGGGAGCCATGGAGTGAAAATAAAACCACTTCTTATGTTGTTGACCCAGCATGTCCTGCTTGTGTTGTAACAATCACTTATAAAGATAGATCCACTACTGGGTGTAACCCAAATTATAAAGATTATAAAATTGAAAGTATAAGCTATAATTCACTTTTGTGTCTATCGCCAGGTTGTGCTACAATGTTAAATATAAATAATTCTGTAATGGCAATGTCTATGAATTATCTACTTACCAAATTTACAGATAATGCAGATTTAGACCCTAATGAATGTGTAGATAATATAAGAATAATGAAATCAACTTGTTTTAAATTTGAAGTTGATGGTGGTGGAAACGCTTGGCTTGTACCATGTAACTTAGATTATTGTTGTTGGGTAAATTTAAGAATTTGCAGAGATAATGAAGATAATATAACAAAGACCGTAACACATAGTAGCGGAAGTGCTTACAATGAATGTGTAAATCCAGCTTCGCATCCTTGTTCAAGTTATTGCTTTGATGATTGGATACACGCACCTATGAATATTAATATTGAAAATATA
>JBEICW010000137.1:0-7256 GCA_040383785.1 Ignavibacteria bacterium
TACTTTTTTATATATATTTTCTTCTTTATATATGATATACCCTAACATTAGAAGAATTATTAAAGTTGCCATCGGATAAGTAAATTTAAGCAGTTCAAATATAAAATTTGCTATAGCAGTATCTTCAAAAAGAATTTTTAAGATTAAGGCTATGGCATAGCTTGAAATTATATAAATTATATTTTCAAACCTTAACGGAAATAAAAGAAATGTTTTATTCATGTGTATCGGGTTTTTTATTAATAGTTAAATAAAAATACGGACCAAAATTTCCTATTGTATAATCTACAGAATTTAAATAGATCACTACTTGGAATAATTCCGTTTCATCTAAAAATTTAATTCTACCTTTTTTATCCAGTAAAATAAATTGCAACATCGTTTTAAAAGAAACAAAAGGATTAAATAATTCATTTTGATCTTTCAGATAATTTTTAGGCTGATATCGGCAAATACTTTTGCCGCTTACATCAATTTTACTATAATCAAATTTAGCCGGCTTTCCTTCGGGTTTATACGAAAGAAAGAAATAGTTTGTTTCTGAGGTTTCTGTGGTGTGTAACATATTTGGTAATATTTAAAGTTTAACGTTTAAATCCCTTGCTATAAAATCAAGGGATTGGTTTTCATAGTAGAAAGGTTTATAAAAAACCCTTGTTTGGTTATAAATCCATTAGTTAACATTTCCCATAATAGATGTGAAGCCATTGCGGTTAATGAATCATTGATAAATAAATTCTGTTCGTTTAGTTTATCTGCAAATGAAGAACAACCTACTCCTTGTACTTCGGCTGTGTCCATTTCGGCTAAATTTGGATATATATCAATAATTGTATTTAGTTTTGAAATTGTATTTTGATTGTTTCTTTGGTCAATTTCGGCAGAACCTATTATACATTGTCCTATATTCTTGCTATTGCCTAAATCAATCCAATAAAAAGCATCATTTGTATTTTCGAACGTCTTATTTTCTTGGGCTTTCTTTTTAAAAAAAGCATCAAATTTCACACGAAACTCTGCGTTATCGACTGCGGTAATGTAGATATTGGCTTGAGTTTTAAAATTAAACTTTTCAGGAACGGCTTTAAATGTTGTGAAAAAGTTTCTGTTTATTTTTGAACAAGTCGCAACGGCTTTATTTTCTCCAATATCGCCAATTCCAAACATTTGTCTTCCAACGTTAAAATCTTCTACAATATCATCATCAAAAACAGTGACGTTAAAACCTAATTTATTGCTATTTTTTAACGCATAATCCATTCGTGCTAATCTTGATAGCATTAATGAGCCATTACCTCCACAACCCACTAAAACAATTGATATTTCGTGATTTGGATTTAATAAATAATTTGGTATGATGTGTAATTTTTCCATGTTATAAAATTGAATTTAGATTTAGTTTTGTTTTGAATAAATTTTGAGTATTAAAAATCTTTTCATTTTTAATTTTCAATAAATATTCTGGTGTAATGATTTTTTTATTATTTGAATGCGTGAAATAAGAATTAAAAAAACTTGTTTCTAAAAATTCTTTGCATTTATCAAAAGTTTTAAATTTTGAAACTTTATTAATATTTACATTTCCCATACATACAAAGCCTTGTTCTGAAACATTATAAAAAGGTGCTTGAAATAATTCTGTATCTTGTGTGATATTATTGGAATTGGCATCGCAAACTGCGTAAACAGATAATGATTTTCTTGAGTACTTAAAGACCAGTGTTGGTATATTATATTCTTCAGATATTAATTCATCATTTTTGTTGTCCTCTGAAAAGAATAATTTTCTTTTTGCTTTAGGAACTATCCAAACAAGCTGCACCCCTTTTTCCTTGCTATCTTTAGCATAAATAATATCTTTTGGAATAAGTCCTTCAAAAACTTTATGTTCATACTTATATTCAGAAAACATAGAAAATATTTTTTGAGCGCTCTCTAATGTGAAAGGAATTTCTGCTCCTATTTTTTCGTCAACCACTTCGTGTAAACAAATGCGTTTATTATTTTGAATTGCCTTACCTATTAAGACAAACTCTGTAATTTCTTGGGATGGTGTATATAAATTAATCATAATGCTATTTTTAATAATTTGGAAATTTCAAAATATTCATCTGCAAAGGTTTCAAATGCTCTTACAGACTTTTGTATGTGGCTTTGTTCTTCATCTAAATTAATAAGCCAACACGGATTAGTGATTTGAAAATTGCTATATATATCTTCAAATCTGCTGTTAATTTCATTATGTAATGTTTCATTTTTTGTATAAATGAAATTGATATAGTCAAAAAAATCATATGTTTCATTTTCATACGGTTCTTCTTCATCTTCTTCCCCATCGATATGCGTTTTAAATTTTAAATCAGAATAATACTGAAATGGATAAGCATAACAAAAACTAAAATCCAAAACCAACCAACTTAACAAAACCTCTTTAATCAATTTAAATACTTCTTTTTTTGGCTTGTAATCGTTCAATTCCTTTAAAACGACTTCTCTGTCCTTGTTGCTTTTTAAACCCTTTAAAAAAGACATATTGCTTGTATACTCTTTAATTGCTTTTCTATATTCTTTTTTTTCTGTACTTGGAATTTTATCAGATGCCATTTCTTTTAAACATTCAATAGTAAAATCATTTAGTAATTCAGTATTTCCTTCATCTATAATTGAAAAAGGGGTGTTTCTAATAAAAAAAACAAAGCTTTCAAATAAAATGGGTGAAGTTGTTTTAAGTTTTAAAAATGGATTAATATCAAATTGATACAAATCGTGTTTTAAATTTTCTTCAATTATAATTTGAGTATCTGCTATATTTGGAGCGTTTAATTTTACATCAAATCTTTCGCATAAAGAACCAACTAACACAGTACTTAAATTTTTGTACTGAATTTCTTTAGTTATATCGAAATTTGAATTATGAGCAACATTTAAATCAAATAAAAGTTTGTTCATTTCATAAGGTAAACTCTCCACACTATTTTTAACATCTATATCAAAAAGTCTAAATCTTTTGGATGCTGAAAAATTCGTTCTTCTTGAGAAGTTCCTAGACTTGAATTGTCTAGGAAATTGCTCTGAAGTATTTGATATAATTTGTCTTGCCATTTTTCTTTATCTTTAGGTTCTTTTTCTTCTTTAGAATGATTTTCGTATTGGTTTAAATTAATTGCTTGGAGTATGCTTAATTTTTTATCCTTTAACTCCGATTGTTGTTTTAAATTCATATACGATTTCTTTATTGTTTTGAATTCCTTTATTTTCGATTGTGGCATTAGTCAATTCGGGATAAATACCACTATAATGGTTTAGAATGGTGTTTTCTGATAAATTTGTATTAATATCTTCTAACTTTATACCATTAAAAATAAATACTCTTGTTAAATTTTCTACTTTCATAACTACAGATTTGTTTTAAAATAATTCCTTTTGTTCACTTTCTAATTCTGCTAACTTTTGTTGGCACTTTTGAGCGTAACTATTAGCACTATCAAATAATTTTATTTCTGCTATTAGTTTTACAATTTTGGGTTTATTTGTTTTAATTTCTTTTTCTTCTGCCATTAAGTCTTTTAACTCTTTGATTTTTTTATCGGCTTTCTCCTTTTTGTCCTTATTCATTTGGCTTTCGTTTTCGGCTATTTTTTTTTGCTCTAAAAAAGCTCCAGCGTTGGAAATAAATTTTTTAGTTTGGATAATTGGGGATTGAATCGTTTCAAAAAATTGTTCATCGAGTTCTTCGGGTGTTGCAACTGCCGATAAGGGTTTTAATTGTTTTATGCCTTTATCATTAATTGTGTTATCAATTGGCAATAAACTAATTGCCATTTGATTATCTGATGTTGTAATTGTAAAGGAAATTTGTCCGTTTCCTAATTTTGCGATTTCTGTAAAAAAATTTGTTTTCATATTTGGTAATATTTAAAGTTTATAATGATTTTAAAATAAAGGTTCTTGTTCTATTTCTTCTTTGGTTTCTGATTGTTGGATATCATTTACAAACACATCTTCAATTTTTGATTGATTTTTATACTGATATTCATTTATAATGGTTTCTATAAATTCTCTGTGTTTAACTTGAAAAATCCAACCTGCTTGTTTTGTAATTTCTTGCGTTTCTTCATCTACAATAGAAAGAAATCTGTTATATCTTCCTATGTATTTACCATCTACAATAAATTTTTCTTTAATTGCTTTAGTATCTCCGACAATAGCAATTGATTTATCGCTATACGCTATAATTTTAATTAATGTGTTCATTTTCTTTTATTGTATTTAATTTTGTTAATAAATCCGTGTAATATTCTAAACCTGATGCTTTTAATACTCCTTTTTTGGTCGTGTGGTTAAAAACTATTTTTGTTGATTTGGAGAAACTGACAAACTCAATTGTTTGTTTAATTGCTTTTTCTAAATCTTCTATTTCAATTGGTTTTTCAAAAATGTCTGTAATAAAACGTGTGCTATTCATCTTTGTATTTTTTAATTAAATTTAATTTCTCAATATAATCTCTCACTTGTTTTTCTTTTCCTATTAAAGTACCTCCTGGAGAGAAAACAGATTGAATGACTGCATTACTAACATTTAGCGTTATTTTTTTGGCAATACAATCTTTTACAACTTGTTGAATTCTATATTCAAGAAGTATATTATAATCCAGTGTTATAACATGAGCCAAATATATATCTGCATCGGCTTGGGCAAGTTGTATGTCATTATAGACTTTTAAAGTGCCATTGGAATTTTGTATTAATTCCTTATTTGTATTGTTTCTTAATAAGTAAAGTAGCATATTTTATCCCTTTTCGTTACACTAATTTACGACAATGCAGAGGGTTAAGCCATTGAATTGCACAAAAAAAGGGTTGTTTCTTTTTTTCCTTTAAGTAAAAAATAGGGGTTTTAGGCAGGGAAGAGTAATCGAAATAGAAGCGGTATCCTTTTATTAAAAAAATATTTTAGAATTGTTAGGATATTTTATTGGCGCTTTAGCAAAATCAAAATAGACTTTACTATTCTTATTTTTTAAATAAAAGATTTAGCGGATAGTTTGGAATAATTCCTAATTAGTTACTTGAATTTTTCTTTTTAAAAAACCCACTAACAAAGGTTTTAAATTCTTTTTCGTTTTCAGAATCTCCAGGTGTTTTAACTTCAGCTGCATCTTGGCCGCTTAAATCATTTTCTTTTTTAGTTTCTTCAGAAAAATCTAAGCTAAAAGGATCAACTTGTATTCCATTTTTCCAAAATCTATAACATACATGTGGTCCAGTTGCTAATCCTGAAGAACCTACTAATCCAATTTCTTGTCCTAATTTTATTGTTTGCCCTTCAGCTACTAAAATTTTAGACATGTGTAAATATTGTGTGGTGTACGTTGAATTATGTTTAATTTTAACAAAATTTCCATTTCCGTTTGTATATCCAGCTACTTCAACAACACCTCCAGCTGTTGCTTTAATTTTAGATCCATATGCAGCAGCAAAATCAGTTCCATTGTGTTCTTGCCATTTTTTAAGAACTGGATGAAATCTTCTTTTTGAATATCCGGATGTAATTTTTGCGTCTTCTACAGGTGAATCTAAAAAAGAAATATTTTTTACTTCAGCTATAGAATCTTTATTTTCAATTAAATTTATGTTTGAAAGAGAATCAACTGAAATTGTATCTTTAATGATTTCAATTTTAACCGGTTCAATTATATTGTTTTTTTTCTTAAAAAAGCTTTTTGGCTTAATGGAAGAAGAATTATCTGAAGTAGTTACTGGTTCAGAACTTTTTTTTTTGAAAAAACTTTTTGATTCTTGAGAATAGCAATAACTAAAAAAGAATGAGAATAAAAATAAATATTTCATGTTTTGAAGATTTAAAATTATAAACTTGGTCCTTTTTTTAAGCTACTTGTCAAAAGTTTTTTTTTATTTTCTTGAAGATCTTCATTCCAATCTTTTCGAATTGATTTTCTATTGTAAAATTTCACATCATTAGCCTTGTGTATAGCATCAACTAAAGGGATTAAAAAATTTGACACTTTATGCTCCCCTATTTTATAAGGAACATTTATAATTGTTTTATCTTTTAATTGTACCAGGTTTAAATAAGGTGTAAATAATTGATGATTATTTGGAGCTTCGACTTTTAAGAAAAGCAACATTTTTTCTTTTAATGCTTTTAAATCGGTATCTTTTAATTCACCATGTACAATGTATTTTATACTATTTTCTTCATGGATTCTTTCAATAGGATTTTCAAAATTTTTCTGATTGTAAAAATGTATAGCAATTTCTAAATCATAGTTTTTTCCATTATAATCATTATCTGTTATGCTACAAACAATAGGATTATCTCCCATACTTTTGTATAGAGTATGTAGATTTTTACTTTTCTCTGGAGAAAGTGCACCTTCTAAAGATGCATAACAAGCGCCTGGTGTTTTTTTAATTTCATAATGTGATAGACAATCGATAGCAGATTCACCATAAATTAAAATATTTGGGTTGTTTATCTTATTGGACATCCAAATATTATCTTTTAATTCATATACTCTCTTTTCATTTATCTTAACTTTTACATCATTACCTCTTGCATCTTTTTGAATAGATGTTTTAGGGTAATGTACTACTATACCTGTTGTATTTCCATCTAAATCAGTTTTTTTGAAACAGATATTTCCAATTACTTTTCCGTTATTCATTGGTACTAACGATTCTTTAATTTTACCAGCAAATAAAGGATTGTTTAAAATATTTGAATCAATATTTCTAACTTCTTCAAGATATTTTCGACTAAAGTCTGTACAGTCTTTAATATTTTTTATTTTAGACCTAACATAATCTTTTATGTCTACATCATTATTTTTGGTAAAATTTCGTTCAACTTTTACTTCTACATTTCCTGCGACTTCTTTTAGAATGGTTAGGGATTTAGTGAATAATTCTTTACTCGGTGATGTATTTATTGTAATAGGACCGTCTAATCTATTGATAACAAAATTGATAATATTACCTCTATCGTGTTTTAGATTAAAGTCATTATTATTGTAAAGCATTGGGTTTGCTTTTGTTTTTATTCTAATATGATCTCTCGTTGTAGGGTTTTTTAAAGAAATCCAAGTAGAAGATTGTTTTCCACTTACTATTTCAGTGTAACCCCTACTATGAGCATATTCTACTAAGTCTAAACTCAGGCAATCATCTAATGAATCTTTCATATTAAAAAATTATTTAGATACAAATATATAAAAATTATATATTATATATCA
>JBEICW010000138.1:0-7240 GCA_040383785.1 Ignavibacteria bacterium
TAATTAAATTAATTAATTTATAATGGAGCTTGTTATGTTAAGTAGAAGAGAATTTAACCAATTGGTTGAAGCAGTAAAGGATGAAATTCTAGGTTTGGATCCGGTTGTGTCTTTATCAAAGGTACCAAAGGCAGCTGCAAAAGCAGCAATCGGTACTGGTGGTAAGGATGATGTTGCAACATCATCAAAAGGCACGTTTAATGCTAAGGATTTAAAACCAGCACAAAAAGAAATCATAGTTGGTAAAGCATTAGGTATGGCAATCGGTATGTTAACCAGTGGTAAAATTGGTGGTGACTTAGGTAGTATTGTATCAGAAGATAATTATATTATGGATGGCCACCATAGATGGGCAGCATCTTTTATTTGTGATCCAGGTGCTAAATTACAAGCAACTCAAATTAATTTACCTGGTACTGCATTGGTTAGTGCGTTAAATGTTGTGACTGTTGGTAAATTCAATAAGTCCGGTAACCCAGGTAAAGGTAATGTTGCAGACTTTACAGGTGCTAAATTAGGTGCTGAAATTGATGAGATATTAGAAAATGGTATTAAAGGTGAGTATCCAAAAACACCAGATGAAATAAAAGAAGCATTGGGTAAAGTTCCAGGTGCTAATGGTGATTTTGAGAAAGGTAAGAAACAAATGATGAAAAATGCTGATGCGTTACCTAAAAAAATCATGCCTGGTGCTCCTGAGAGAGTTGAAATGCCTGTTATCGATCCAGACCAAGTAGCCGGTATTGCGAAAGGGTTAGCAGCTGGTGAGTATGATTTAACTGCACCTTATAGTGATGAAGTAACAGCTAAATTAGGTGAGATTAAAGAGATTGCACTTAGACGTTATAACGCTAAACATAAAGCTGAATTACGTGAGTCTTATTTCCGTAAGATAAAAAAACAAAGACCTTTATTTTAAGTTGTAATAATAAATATCTGAATTAAAATAATAATTCTTACATAATTATATATAGTGATTGTGTAAGAATTATTTTAATTATATGTGGACTTGAAAATAAAATGGCTAATAATAAGAATAAATCATTATTGAATGAGTGTATAATTACTGCAACGACCATAAATGGTGACATGATTATGGCTAAGAATAGAGATAGAACATATAAGCCAACATTGCAAGTCGTTAGAGAATTAAAAGATGGTGTTGAGTATGTTTATCTTGAAGATATTGACACCGGTTGGTGTGAGGGAATGAATAGTGATGGTGTTGGTATTATTAATTCAACATTAAGTGTTAAGTATGATGAGGATGAATTTAATATTGTTAACCGAAATGGTGTTAAAACCAAAGACGGTGAGATAATAAAATTAGCATTATCAAAAAACAATATGGATACAGCAACCAAAGTTATATTAAAAAATAAACTATTGGGTCATACATTAATATCAGGACACAATGGGGTTTATGCTATTGAGATGGCTAAGAATAAAAAACCTGTTGCATCACCAATGAACATAAAAGATATATCAGTTAGAACAAACCACGGTATCTATATACCAAACGAAGGTTACACTGAAGGTGAGAAATTCTTATCAACAAAGACAAGAAAAGAAACAGCTGAAGAAGTATTACAAACAATAACCGATTACAATGAGATTGCGAAAGTATTAAGAAAGAATAGATATGAAGCAAACTCAATGTTAAATATGACAAGAAAGACAAAGACAATATTCACAACATCACAAATGGTTATGAATATAACACAAAAGGTATTTGTCTTATATATAATTGAGGAGTATGTAAATCAATTTATGGGAATAATAAATAATTGTCCATCCGATTATAAAAGTAAAATTGACATTATTGTATATAAAGTAAAACCAGTTGAAAGACAGATATACGCT
Organism: Ignavibacteria bacterium; assembly: GCA_040383785.1. Lineage (GTDB taxonomy): Bacteria > Bacteroidota > Ignavibacteria > Kapaibacteriales > UBA2268 > JBDNHS01. The sequence continues at coordinate 1,864 of JBEICW010000138.1, forward strand.
GACTTATCAACAAATTAAATTAAACAAAAGGAGATATAATCAAATGATTATTTTGACATTACTAGAATTGCTTAATCAATTAAGAGTATTACATTGGCAAACTAATAACTATAATCATCACGGTATATTTGGTGATTTGTATTCATCACTAAGTGATTCAACTGATACATTACTTGAGGTTGGGTTTGGTCAGGGAATGGATAAAACATTTTCTGGTGAGAGTGGTGAAATTATTTTACAAGAAATATCTGAGTTAAACGTTGTTACTTATTTTGAAGATTACATAGCTTCATTATATGAAATCAAAGAACAAATGCCTACATTAACTAATATTGTTGACTCAATGGTTGACGAGTTAAATAAAGCAAAATTTTTATTATCATTAAAATAAATTAGATAATGGCTAAGACTAAATTAGAAAGTGCATTGAATAAGAAGACAAAGGTTAAGGTACCGAAAGCAACCAAACCGAAACGAGTTCACTTCACGCAAAAGATGATATACCAAAAGTATGGTATTAAATCCGGTTTAGAAGAGATTACACAAACTAATCTAAATGATAATGAAATTGAGTTTGAGTATGAGACATTAAAATTAGAGTATATCGTACCAGAGAAGAAGAGAAGTTATAAACCAGACTTTATATTTCCTAATAAAGATAATCCGAAAATGATTATTGAAACAAAAGGGAGATGGGTCAAAGATGATATGGATAAAATGAAGATGATTAAAGAACGCTATCCGGACTTAGACATCCGGATGGTATTCACTAACTCAAATTCAAAGGTAAGAAAGGGTAGTAAGACAACGTATGCTGATATATGTAATAAACTAAATATACCATATGCAGATAAAGTAATACCTGATGATTGGTTGAATGAAATTAAATTATTAATTGGTAATAATGAAGCTTAATACTATATATAAAAGTATAATTACTGAAGATATTTACGGAAGAAATGCTATTGTTTATCATAGAACCGAGATAAGAAATTTAGCTGATAAATTATATACACAAGGTTGGAGGTTTGGAGATAAGCAATCGTATGGTCCAGGTTTATACGCTACCTATAATTTAAAATCTCAGGAAGGGTATTTAATGTCCGCTAAATATGGTCACGTTATTGTTAAATTTCAAGTAACCATTGATAATTTTTTAATCTTAGATTATGATGAATTTATTAAAAGCCCGTTAGGTAGAACATTAGACTATACAAAAGAAAACTTTATTTATACACAATTAGATTATTTTAAATTAGATTATAATATAAATGAGTTAACAGTACATATTGATAAAGCAAGGTTTAGTTCTGATATAGCAAATTTCTTATTTAAAACTGTTCCTAATTTAAATAAGAAATTTGATGGAATAATATTTACTGGAATGAATGATATTGGTAATATTATGGTTTGTTATAAACCAGATGATTTACTTATACCAATCTCATACAAAGTAGATGATACCGATGAGTGGATTGCAGTAGAAAAAAATACAAATTATTTTAAAAATGTTTTCAATAAAAGAAACAAGATATAATTTACATATTGTTAAATAATATTTGGTTATATCAAAAATATGTTGTATATTTGTATTAGATGAAATGAATTATTGATATAAATAAAATTTAGAGGTTATAATGAAACTAATTGATGTATTATCTGAAGCAGGTAGATTTAATGGACCTGATAAAAATCTTAAAGGTTGTATTAAATTAAAAAAAGATATTGAAAATGCTGTTATAAGATGGAACGAAAGAAGCCAATTTAGAATTGGTGGTGTTGGTAATTTATCAAGGTCTGATATTGATATAATGCTTGATATATGTGATGCAATAATCCATGTAAATGGTATGAATGTTCCAAATAGAAATACACCATACGATTTAATACCTGTATTTACTAAATACGGTATTACATTAGACCCAAATGAGTTATGGGGTTAATTTGAAATTAAAAGATATATTTACTAATATAATAACTGATAATGAATATAATAAATTATCAAGTGAAATAGATAGGAATATATTTGAGAGTTATTATATAATTGGTGAATTATTAAATCCTAATAATGCTTATGAGTATTATAATCATAACACAATTAATAATATGTGGTGTTTTACTGATGACCACTCTGGTGAGTTCTTTGTTAGATTAGTTTATCAACCAACAACTAAACCTTATTTTGAAATTAAAATGGGTTGGTTGGATGTTGATGATAAAAATGACATATATAAGCGAAGTAGTAAGCGTGAAATTGATAGTAGAAGAAGTGATACTGTAGCTAAAATATATAAGAATGAAATACTTAAATCATTTATCGATGTATCTAATAAATTAAATTGCAATGAATTAAAAATTAAACCATTGGATATTAAAAGATACCAATTTTCAATTAGATTAATTAATAAATTCACTGATATGAATATATTTGATATTGATGAAAGTAATAAACCACATGAGATTGTAATCAAAAGAAAGAAATAATGTTATATTTAATAAAATAAAAATTGATGAGTAGATTACTTAATTTATTAGAACGAGTATTTGGAACATCTAAACGGGAGAACGGAAACTATTATGCTTTCTATTCTCCCTTTGTTGTTCACCATAAACCAAAGTTACATATTGACGTTGAAACCGGTAAATGGAAATGTTGGATATCAGATAAGAAGAGCAACAATGTATTTGAATTATTTAAACTTGCTGGTATAGATAATAAATACTATAATGAATTAAAATTAATATTTAATTTAAAACCAAGACATTATTTATCTAATAAGCAAGAATTGGAATTTAGTGATATTGTTAGTTCATTATTGGATGATACAAATAAAACCGAACAGGTAGTAAATCGTATTGAGTTGCCTAAGGAATTTACACCTCTTAGTATAACACAAGATAGTTTTTTATATAGAAGATATTATAACTATATAATTAATAATAGAAACCTATCAAAGTTTGACATTGTTAAATATAATATAGGTTATTGTCCATCTGGTGATTACAAAGATAATGTTATTATACCTAGTTATGATGAGAATTATAATCTAAACTTTTTCATTGGTAGAAATATTAATGGTGGGTATAGGATACCAAATTCAAAAATAATATCTAAGAGTAATATTGTATTCTTTGAGAGTAATATAAATTGGAATTATCCAATCAATATAACCGAAGGTGTCTTTGATGCAATAACATTAAAAAGAAATACAATACCACTATTAGGTAAATCATTACCTAAATTTCTATTATATAAATTAGTTAATAATAATGTTAAAGAAGTTAATCTATACCTTGATGGTGATGTATCAATAAGAGAAAATGAATTAATTAAAGATAAATTATTATCATATGATATTAAATGTAATATAATGAAGTTCAATGGTAAGGATACGAATGATATAGGATATAAGAATGTAATTGAGACACAAGAAATTGTTAATTTTTCATTTGAAGGTAGAATGAAAGAATTATTGAATTTATAAATTAATAAATATTAATTTGGTTACTATCAAATATATTATTATATTTGTAATTCAAATAAAACAAAGGTTACATATATTAAAATGATTTCATTAATGATAATAAAAATAAAGCTGAAGTTAAATAAATATGAGTGTTATAAACCTAAACATTGAAACTAAAAATAATGACATAAATTATATTGTTCATATATCAGATATACACATAAGACTATTAGATAGACACGATGAATACAAACAGGTATTTAATAATGTATATGATTACATTAAAACAACACCCGAAGATACATTAGTATTTCTTGGTGGTGACATAGTTCACTCTAAGTTGAGTATGAGTGCTGAGATGATTGATATTGTATCTGAATTTTTTACTAATCTATCAAATCTAAGACCTGTAATATTAATAAAAGGCAACCACGATTTAAATGTTAAGAATATGAAACGAATGGATGTATTATATCCAATTGTTAAATCATTAAATCTAAATAATTTTTATTATATTGATGATTATTCTAATGTTTATAATTATAAAGATAAAATTAACTTTGTATTATACCCATTTTGGTCAGATGAATTACCACCGGTTGAGTTACTTAGCCCTTCTACAATCAATATAGGTATGTATCACGGGGCTCTGAACGGTTCAAAAACAGATACAGGTATGATTCTATCAACTGATATTGAAACAAGTAAATTTAAAGATGTTGATATATTATTATTAGGTGACATACATAAATATCAAGTTCTATCTGATGTTAAACCAATCACATTATATCCTGGTAGTTTAATTCAACAAGATTTTGGTGAACATCAAGATAAACACGGTTTAGTTTTTTGGAATTTAAATGATAAGACATATAAACACATTGACATTGATAATGATTACGGTTACTATAATGTTGAGTTATCTGGTGATGATTTAGATGAAATTGAATTAAATAAAATCAAATCAAAGAAACCAAGTGTTAAAGTTAGATTTAACAAGAAAGATAAAATATATTTTGATTCAGTTAAGAAGAAACTAAAAAAGCAATTTCCTAATATACAAAAGATTACACCTGATAGAGTAAGTGAATTTAGTTCACTGACAAATGAAGCAACGCAGGTATTAGTTAATTTCAATGATGAGAAAACACAAATTGAATTATTGCGTGAATATTACACAACAAATAATATTGATTTCACTGATGTTATTGAATTACATAATAAAATATTATCTGATGTTGATATTAATAAAAAAGTTAATAATGTATGGAAGCCAATCAATTTAAAATTTTCAAATCTATTTAGTTATGGTGAATATAATGAAATTGATTTTAGAGATATGAATGGTAGTTACGGTATTTTTGCACCGAACACATCAGGTAAATCTAGTATAATGGAGATAATTAGTTTTGTTTGTTTTAATAAGACATCAAAAACTAATCAAGTATTAAAAATGTTGAATGTTAATAAAGATAAGTTAGTGTTGATTTTGTATTTGAACACAATAATACATTATATAAGATAGAAAGAACAGGTGTTAAGCATAAAACAAAAGCAGGTACAAAGGTAAAGTTAGATACTAATTTTTATATGGTTGATGACCAATTTAATGTATTAGAAGATTTAACTAAAAGCAAGATTGATATTTATAAGGATTTAAAATCATATCTCGGTGAGTATGATGATTTCGTATTGACAGCATTATCATTGCAAAATAATAATACTAATTTTATTGATAAGACACAAAGTGAAAGAAAGGAATTAATTCAGCAATTCTTAGAAATGGATATCTTTGAGAAATTACATACAATATCAAATAAGAAAGCAAATGAATTAAAAGTTATATTAAATGTTTTAAATATTAAATTTAATTCATTAATAGGTGAGGATTTTGAGAAGGAAGTATTTGA
>JBEICW010000139.1:0-7204 GCA_040383785.1 Ignavibacteria bacterium
GGTTTTTAAATTATCAAATTATGATTAATATTTTGTTCAATTTAAAGATAAATTCGAAATCAAATTTTGAACTTCAGTATTTATTTGGTTAAGTTTGTTTAATAAGATTAATTTTTCATTAATATCTTGTAAGTTCATAATTTTAGATTTTAAATTTTGTTGTTCCATAATTTTATGTTCTAAAATTAATTTTGCAATAGAATCTTTTAAAATCAAATCCCAATTTTTAATTAAATTTAGATTTGCAAAATTTTTCCAAGTGTCTGAAGCTTCCATTTCATAAAGTGCAATACCTGACAAAAGCTCTTTTGTTTTATCCTCAGTTAATTCACTATTCATTAGTGATTTTAATGGGTTACTACTGTCTTCAATTTCACTATGGATTATAGTATCAAACAATATTTTTGCACTTTCAGTTATAAAACTTTCTGCTGTTAGTCTATATTCATCAATGACTAACTTGTAATACTTAATATCTTCCAAAATTGCTTTAATAATCAACAATTCTTCAGTTTTTAGATTATTTAATACATTTAGTGTTACAGAATCTTCTTTTTTTCTACTAAAACTAAATTGTTTTGGGATTTATTCTCAAAATTTAATGTGTGTTCATTTCTTTTAGGTGAATTATTTTTGTTAAAAATATCATAAACAGTTTTCTTTTGCTCAGCTGATAATTTTAATTTATCGATAATCTCTTCCAAGTAATATTCGTGCTGTAATTTATCAGGAATTAATTTAACTAATCCTACTAATTCATTAATTAGATTAGACTTATCTTGTGGCGAAGTTAGAGATTTTTTGTTTGCTAAATAAACTTTATAACTTATGAAATTTAAGGCGTTATTAATTTTATTTTTGAATAACATCTTGCCTTGTGTTCGCAAATAACTATCTGGGTCTTCGCCTTCGTCTAATACAACTACTTTTACATTAAATCCTTCTTTTATAGCTAATTCCAAAGCTTTTTCTGAAGCATTTTGTCCGGCATTATCGTTATCGTATAAAATATATAAATTATTCGTATATCTTTTAACTAATAAAAGTTGGTCTAATGTAAGTGCCGTCCCACAAGAAGCAACAGTATTTATAAACCCTTCTTTATGCATTGTAAGAACATCAGCATATCCCTCAACCAAAATCACTTCATCTTTTAATCTGATGTGTCCTTTGGCTTCGTAAAGAGCATATAGAACCTTACTTTTATCATAAACTATAGATTGAGATGAATTTATATACTTTGCAACATTTTTGTCATCACTTATGTCTCGTCCACCAAAACCAATTATTTTTCCAACAAAACTTTTGATTGGAAAAATTAACCTATTTCTATATCTATCATAAACTTTGCCGTTTTCATTCTTAACAATTAAGCCACTTTCAACCATTATATCTTCGTTAAAACCAGCTTTTTTTAGTTCATAATAAATAAAATCCCAGCTTTCAGGTGCATAACCTAAAATAAACTTCTCTTTTAATTCACCATGAAAATCTCTTCTTGTAAGATAAATATTAGCAATAGAATTGCTATTTTCAACAAGTTTTTTATTGAATAAATTAGCAGCCAAATCCAAACATTTCAAAACCAAATCTTTTCTACTATCTTTATTTTCAACTTGATTTTCTTCTGGAATAAATATATTAAATTTATTTGCCAAATACCTCAATGTGTCTGGATAATTTAATCCAGTAATCTCCATAACAAAATTGACTGAACTACCAGCTTTTCCACAGCCAAAACATTTGTAAATTTGTTTGTCAAGAGAAACATTAAATGAAGGAGTTTTTTCATTATGAAATGGACATAATCCTATATAATTCCTGCCTCTTTTAGCTAATTGCATAAAATCAGAAAGAACTTCTACGATATCAGATTCTTGTATTATTTTATCGACTATTTCTTGAGGTATCATAAAATGAGTTGAGAAATTGCAGTAAATTAATTACAAACTTACTAAAAAAAATCAAAATATTAATAAAAATGCTTTAATAATTCAATCTCTAAAACGTTTCTAATATGTTTTTAAAATCTAATTATGTTAAAATGAAAAAAATAATTGCTTACATATTTTTAATTATATCTACATTTCAAATTTTAGATGCTACCAAAACCCAAATAAATGATTTTGCACAAAACAAACTTGATTACAAAAATAATAAAGTTATTATCAATAATGATAGCATAAAACCAAGAAAAATTGAAAACCCTTTTGATATCTTAGAAGAAAGTCAATCTTCAGATTCTCTTTACGCATTTTACACTTTTGCTAAAGGGGATACTTTAGAATATGTAATTCATTCAGTTGATTCGATTATTATAGATTATGATGAACCATTATTAAAATTAAGATTTGAAAGAATATTATTGGTATGTGATTCTGTAGGTATCAACAATCATTACTATTTAACTTATTTACTTAAGGACTTTATGGGTAAAGAAAGTAAAGGTGAAACTAAAAATGTAGAAAGAAAAGAATCTAAATGGGTTGGTAAAAAAGTACATTTAGAAATTGATAGTATGGGTTATAGATATAATTCTTTTGTAATTGATACAAATGAAGTAGCCATTTCACCTGGGGGTAATTTTCAGCCTGGTCTGTTTTTTCCTTTTGGCTATGCAAATAAAAAAAATCAAGAAACATGGCTTATGAATAATAAATATACAATGCCCGAAAACGGCTATCCTGACGCAGAATTAAAAGAAACTTCGCTTTATCGTATGATGGGAAATGTAGATACTTTGGGTTATAGTACTATTAGAATGGACTATGTTAGAACAGGTAAAGGTGAAGTTTTACATAAAAGTAAAAATAATACTTATATTACTGAATGTGTAATTAATTCACACGGTGAAATGTATTTTAGTCCTTTAATTAAAAAGCCAATTCACTTCTTTGTTACCATTGAACAAAAATTAAAATTTAGAACAATAAATGGTGAAACTAAAGTTGGTTCACAAAATACCAATTCATACTTTAATTTACTTTATTATAATAGAGATAAGTAATTTATGAATATATTAATAATAGGTGCTACTTCAGATATCGCAAATTCAATAGCAGATAAATATTGTTCTCAAGGGGCAAATCTAATTTTAGTGGCAAGGAATCAAGATAAATTATCAATAATTAGGCAGCATTTATTATTAAAGTATAATTTAGATGATAATCAAATACATACTTTTACCCATGATTCAACAGATATAAATGGTGTTGATACTTTATTTAAATATACTATTAATGTATTTAAGCAAATAGATATATTATTAATCACTTACGGATATTTACCAAATTCAAATAATGTGTTCAATTCTGATGATATACACAATACTTTTCTTATTAATTTTACATCACAAATAAATTATATCAATCATTTTATACCATTATTTAAATCTCAGAAAAATGGAACTATTGCAGTTATTGGGAGTGTAGCAGGTGATAGAGGCAGACAAAGTAACTTTATTTATGGGACATCAAAAGGTGCCATTGAAATTTATTTACAAGGGCTTAGAAATAAATTATTTGAATATAATATAAATGTTCTAACTATAAAACCTGGTTTTGTTGACACCAAAATGACGTCTAATATTCCCAAAAACTTTCTATTTGTTAGTCCTGAAAAAGTTGCTAAAGATATTATAAAAGCAATAGAAAAAAGAAGAAATGTAATTTATACTCCATTTTTTTGGAAATATATAATGTTTATAATAAAATCAATTCCTGAAAATATTTTTAAAAAATTAAAACTATAACTATTTAATTTTATTCTATTTATTTAATTATTCTATTAAAAATGAAAAAAAAATTATTATTTTAAAACTTTATGAATACAAATCAAACTCCAAATCTATTAATTAATGAAAAAAGTACATATTTATTACAACATGCGTATAATCCAGTTAATTGGTATCCTTGGAGAGAAGATGCTTTTGAATTAGCAAAAAAAGAGAACAAACCTATATTTCTATCAATTGGATATTCTACTTGCCATTGGTGCCATGTGATGGAACACGAGTCTTTTGAAGATGAAAAAGTTGCAAAATTAATGAATGAAAATTTTATTAATATTAAAGTGGATAGAGAAGAAAGACCAGATATTGATGCAGTTTATATGGAAATTTTGCAAAAAATGACTGGTCAAGGTGGTTGGCCCATGACTGTGTTATTAACTCCAGACAAAAAGCCATTTTTTGCTGGAACATATTTCCCCAAGAATAACTTAGGTAATAGAATTGGAATGATTGAACTAATACCTAAAATTAAAGAAGCATGGGATGAAAGTTATTTTGAGATTATTGAATCATCAAATAATATTGTAGAAAGTTTAAGTAATGTAAATGAATATAAAAATGAAAACGAAATTAATTTAGAAAATTTACAAAATTTAGCTTTTAACTTTTTTGTTAAAAATTTTGATATTGAATATGGTGGATTTGGTATTAAACCAAAATTTCCATCTCCTCATAATCTGACTTTTTTATTAAATTACTTTGAAAAAACTCAAAATGAAGAAAGTTTAAATTTGGCATTAAAAACTTTAGATATGATTCAGATGGGTGGAATTAATGACCATATTGGAGGCGGGTATCACCGTTATTCAACAGACCAACAATGGTTAGTGCCTCATTTTGAAAAAATGCTTTATGATAACGCCCTTCTGATTACTGCATTTTCTAAAGCATATTTGATTACCAAAGAATCAAAATATCAATTATATGCAAAGGATATAATTCAATATGTAATATCTGATATGATGTTAGAAAATATGATGTATGCATCTGCAAGAGATGCCGACAGCGAAGGAATTGAAGGTAAGTTTTATGTTTGGGAGTATGATGAAGTAAGGTCAATTCTTGAAAATGAAGTAGAATGGGATATTGAAGATAATATTGATGATAATAATGAAGATAAAACTGAAATGAGAAAGTTTATAGATATTTTCTTGAATTATTATAATATTACCAAAGAAGGAAATTATCTTGATGAAGTAACTCATCAAAAAAATGGTAAAAATATTTTTCATATAACTAAAAATTCTAAAAAGTACTTAGAAGATATCATGCCTATTGAAAGTGATGAATTCATAAATTGGGAAGATTTTCAAATTGAAGCATTGGATAAATTAAATGAAATTAGAAAAGAAAGAATACATCCAATTTTAGATGAAAAAGTTCTAACAGATTGGAACGGATTAGTTATAAGTTCTATGATCGACAATTATATCAGTACTTTAGATTTTGAAATGTTAGGAATTGCAGAGATGAATTATAATTTTCTAATTCAAAACTTATTTACTGATGATATTTTAAAACATTGTTATGTAGATAATTCAGCTAAGATTAATGGATTTTTAGATGATTATGCTTATTTAATCAAAGCAAGTTTTTCTCTTTACAAGGCAACTTTAAATGTAGCATATTTATTAAATGCTATTTCATTTTTAGATGAAAGTATCAAATTATTTTATGATAAAGAAAAAGGTGGATTTTTTCAAAGTGGAAAGTACAACGAAGAGCTGATTTATAATAAAAAAGAAATTTATGATGGGGCAATTCCTTCAGGTAATTCTGTAATGATTGAAAATCTCATTATTGCATTTAATTATACTAATGATCTAAAATATAATGAGATAAAAGATAAAACGCTAAAATATTTCTCAAATCAATTAAAAGCATCTCCTGGGATTTTTGGATATTTGATGAATTCTTTTTATCAAATTGGAAAAGATGATTTTTTAATAATAATAGCAGAAACTATTTTGGAAATTGAAGAATTTATTGAGGATATAATAGAAAGTGGTGTTAATACTATATTATTAACTGAAGAACTAAAAGGTGATTTAATCGAAAAAATCCCATTTTTAGGAAATTACAAAAGGGTAAATAATACAACAACTTACTATTTATGCAAAAATTTTGTATGCCATCAACCTACAAATGATTTTGATGAGTTGATGGTGGATATTTTACAAAATAAATAATTTTGAACCAATAATAACTTAAAATCTATATTATTAAAAATAATAGTTATAAAATATTAAATTGAATAAAGGATTAATATCAACACAATACCTACTAAAGCAATAATAGATAATAATAAAGCCAAATTAGCTTTTTTATCAGCTGCCGTAGATGTATCAACTAAACTGTCTTTTAATTCGCTGTATTCTCCAACTAATGAATTTATTTTTTTGTACTCTTTTTCATATACATTTTTATCAAAATTGATTTCTGGTTTGGGTTTTCCTCCAACCATAAACTCATCTTTAATGTTAGAATCTGTTTTTTCATTTGGATAATAGTCATTAAGTTTTTTTGTTATTTCTTTAAATCTTAACTCATAATTATATAATTTTTTACGGAATTCACCTTCAAAGTTTTCAAAGTCGTCAAAAAGATTTTTTTGCGATTCGTCAAGTAACATTTTAAGTTCGCCAAAATCTTTTTTTAGTCTGTCGATTTCTTTTAATGCAGTTTTTGAATCATTTGCTTGAGTTTGGTTGAGTGCATACATCCTTTGGTCATAAGTTGAAACTTTATTTTCAATTTGTTTTACTTTCAAAGAAATTCTTGCATCAATTTTTTGAGATTCTTTTTCTAAATCTGTTTCTAATCTATAATCTATTGTTTTTGCTAATTCCCTTAGTTCATTTTCAGTCTTTAATTTTATGTCATCAATAGTTTTATTTATATCTTTAGATTGATTTGTGAGTTTTAATTGCAAAGAAAATAAAGTTTCTTTTAAATTTTGTATATTTGAAAGCTCATTATGTAATTTTAAAGCTTTTTCAGTAGAAACGTTTAAATCATTAAGTGCTTCTTTAATAGTATTTTTTAAAAACGTCGATGATTTATCAATTTCACTAATAGTTTTAATTTCTAAACGTTTTAAGTTATCTCTATCTTTGTTTAAGTTAGATAATTGATTTTGTAATTGTTCAGATATTGTAATAAAAATATCAGCGTTTTTATTTACTTTGTCATACAGTTCTTTAATTTTTGGGCTAATTGCGTTTGATTCGATCATTTTTGGATTTTATTTAAAAATACTAATAAAATATCATTCAGTTTTTCTAAAAAATATACGTCTAATTCTAAAATTGGAATACTAGAATATTTGTATAACAATTCAAGTACTTCAATTCTAAATTGTTCATTTTGTTCAAAATCATTCTTTAAAAATTTAAGAACATATTCATAAAGATA
>JBEICW010000140.1:0-7192 GCA_040383785.1 Ignavibacteria bacterium
CATAAGCCCTTGAGATATGCCCAAAGTTTTTGCTATCATTTTTATAGAAGTGCCTTCGTAACTATTCTCACCAAATAGTTTAATTGCAGTTTCAATTATTTTTGTTTTGGTAACTTCTGATTTTTCGTTCTTTTTCATAATTGTATTATTTATTCGTTACAAATATAATAAAAATGAACGTTCATTCAAAAATAAAGTCGCAAATTATTCTAAAAATCTTAATTTTTTGTAAATTGTAATTTCTATTTTTATTACTATGCTCTTGGGTGGAATTGTTTATGAACTTCTTTGAGGATTTCTCTATCTAAGTGTGTATAAATTTGTGTAGTAGAAATGTCGCTATGACCTAACATTTCTTGCACAGCACGGATGTCTGCTCCACCTTCCAATAAATGCGTAGCAAAAGAATGTCTAAATAAATGTGGGTGAATATCAATATCGGTTTTGAGTTGGATTGAATAACCTTTGATAATCTTCCAAAGCCCCATTCGAGTAAGTGGCTTGCCCTTTTGGTTTAGAAAAAGAGTGTCATTAGAGTTATTGTCAAACAACTTCACAAAATGCCCTCTAACCTCAGTTTGGTATTTGTTTATCCAATCAAGTGCAGATTGCCCAATAGGAACAAATCGCTCTTTGGAACCCTTGCCCATAACTCTAATTACTTCTGCATCTTTTATTATTTCGTGCTGTTTTAAGTTAATTAATTCCGATACACGTAACCCACATGCATAAAGAGTTTCGAGCATTGCACGGTCTCTAATTCCAGCTTTTTTGTCGGTATTTATAAACGAAAAAAGCTCTTCTATTTGCTCATAGGATAATGTTTCAGGTAGCTTGCGTTTGACTGATGGCAATTCAATTACTTCACAAATATCAATTTTGGTATATTCATAAAAAATAGCGAATTTATAGAAACTTTTGATTGATGAAAGATAACGAGCTTTAGTATTGGTAGATAATTCTAATTTAGTCAATTCACCCAAAAAATCTTCTACGTTTTTTGATTGAATGCTTTCGATTTGTAATAAACCAAGTCCTTCTGCATAATGTAAAAATGCCTTAACATCTGAAATATAACTACTTAAAGTATTTTCAGACAAACCTTTTTCTAAATTTAGATAGTTTTTATATTCGGCAAGAAGTCGTTGATTTTTCTTATTTATCTCGCGTAAGTTCTCTAAATATTCGCCCATAGTTTACCTTTAAAACCTAACTTTTTAATAACCATAAGATTTTAAAAGAGTTGGGTTTTCTCTCCAATTATCTCTAACTTTAACGAACAATTCTAAGTATATTGGCATTTGTAAATGTTCTTCTATTGCTTCTCTTGCTTTTTCACCAACAGCTTTGATTTTGTCGCCATTTTTCCCAATCATAATCATTTTTTGGTTTTTCTTTTCAACTATGATTTCAGCATTTATAAACCATTTGCCGTTCTCACGTTCTTTAAATTCAGTAATTGAGATTTCTGTTGAATATGGGATTTCTTCGGAAAATTTTAAGAAAATTTGCTCTCTAATTATTTCAGAAACGAAAAATCTTTCAGTTTGTGTGCTTAATGTTTCTTCATCATAAAGGAAATGTCCTTCGGGCAAATATTTTTCAATTGCTTTGATTACTTCATCAATATTTGACGATTTACGTGCAGAAATTGGGATAATTTCTTTGTAAATGCCTTCTGCTTGGAACTTCGCCATTATTGGCAAAATAGACTTTATATCCAAAAATGTATCAATTTTATTAAGTAATAAAATTAATGGCTTTTTCGCATTATTAATTTTTTCAACTACAGAACTATGGAAATATTCTTTATCGGTTTTATATTCACTCAAATCAATGATAATGCATATTACATCAGTTTCATCAAGCGATCTATCTACATAATTCATCATTATATTCTGCATTTCATATTTGGGTTTGATGATACCAGGGGTATCCACAAATATGATTTGAGTATTATTTTCAGAATAAATTCCCAATACATTTTTGCGTGTAGTTTGTGGTTTGGGAGTTACGATAGATAACTTCACACCCAAAATACTATTTAGAAGTGTTGATTTGCCAGCGTTGGGTTTGCCTATAATCGTAACTTGCCCAATTTTAGTAATAGGTTTTGTTGTAGTTTCTGTTATACTTGCAGTAGAAGTAGATTCTTGATTTACATCAGTAATATTTTGATTTTCAGACATTCAATTTGGTATTAATTATAAAAAATAAGATATTGTTTTGTTTTAACTTACAAAAATACAAAAACTTAGTTAGAAATAATTGAATGATATGTATATAATATATTAAAAGATATTAATTTGCTATAAAATTGAGAATTAATTAATATAATTTGCAACTTTTAGGTTAGAATATCGTATTTAAAAAGAATATTATTTCTAAAATTAATTTAATTATCAAATGTTATGAAATCAACTTCTCACTTAAAAAATATGAAAAAATACATACTAATTTCTTCAATTTTAGCATTATTTACCTTTTCAACTACAAATACTTATGCAGATGCTACTAAAACAATTATCGGAACTTTGAAAGATGAAACCGCAAAAACCAATATACCTGGGGCAAGAATAAAAATCGAAGATGGTAAAAGAGGAACATATTCAAATGGCAAAGGTGAATTTAAACTACCATTAGAAGTGGGTGATATAACTATAAAAATCACTTCAATTGGATATAAACCCAAAACTATAAATGTGAGCGATTTAAAAGATAGTATTGTAATTTATCTAGCGCCAGAGCCAATTACAAGCAAAACGGCAAATGTAATAGCAAATATCGAAACTGATGAAATTATTCGTAGAGCAATAGCAAAAAGAGAAGAAAATAACAAAAAACTTAAAACTTTTGAAGGAACTTTATATTCAAAACTTACTGTTGAGATGGACGGAAGTATTTTTTCTAAAGCAAATGCTCAAACCTCTGCAAATTCAAATTCTGTTAGTATAAGTGGAGAATTGGGATTGGGACCTGATGAAAAAGAGCAAAAAGTACTAGATAGATTTCAAATGTTTATTTTGGAGTCATTCTCTCAAAATTATAAAGATATCAACAAAAAGATTGACAAAAGTTATATCCAACAACGAAGACAAACTGCTAATTTCAAACCACAAGATAACTTATTAGCATTATCTAAATTTGTAAATTTTTATGATGATGAAGTAAATATTATGGGAACAAACATTGTAAGCCCATTGGGTGAAGAAGCTTTGGATTTTTACAAGTACAAATTAATTGAACGAAAAGTCTTTGACCAAAGATATGTTTATGTAATTGAAGTAATTCCAAATACCAAATTATACCCAACATTTATAGGAAAACTTTCAATTGTAGAGGGAAGCTATAATTTGGTAGATTTACAATTAGAGCCATCAAGTGAAACTGCTATACCTTTTTTTAAATTTTTAACTTATAATCAAAAGTATGAAGAATTTAAATCTGGTAATGCTAATGGTAGTAATTCTGATGAAACGGTGTGGTTTCCTACTTTGCTTGAGACAAGTGCCAGAGCTAAAATTGATATCATTGCTGGATTTATAGATGTAGGTGCAGATTTTGGTATATCTTCAATGTATAATGATGTAAAAATTAATGAACCATTGCCAGATAGTATTTATGCTGCTACTACATTGAATATAACGGCGGCACCTTATGTGGATTCTAATAAAATTGAGTTTTGGGAACGTAATTCTTTAAGGGAAATTTCGGCTAAAGAATTAAGTATTTATAACAAAATTGATTCACTTGTTAAATCTGACTCAACTCAAAATGAAAACATAGAAGAAGATAATTTTCAGCTAAACTTTTTACCAATATCAGATTATAATAGAGTTGCTGGATTTGAAGGTGGAATTGATTTGACAACCAAATTATATAATACATTAGATATTATAACTAAAGGAAGTTATAGCAATGGACAAAAGAAATTTTATGGTGAGGGTGGATTAGCAGTTAATTTATTTGATAATAAAGATTTTAAATCAAAAATAACTGCCAAATATATTTCTCAAATTGCAACTTCTAATTACAATAGACCTTATGAAACAATTGTCAATTCGACTTTTGCTTCATGGTTAAAATCTGACTTTTATGATTACCACCAATCTGAAGGAATAAGTGTAAACTTGGAAAGTGAGTATGATTTTATAAAACTTATCCTAATCTACCAAAATGTGATAAATGATAATATTTTTAGAACAACAGACTGGTCGATAATTGATAGTGATGCCGATAATAAATATGCTTGGCGACAATTAGATTATATGAATGAAAATGATTTGGTAGATGCAGGAAGATATACCAAAATGATTGCAAAGTTGGACCTATGGGATAATACTTACCGCAATAAAGGTGCTGATATTAGTTTCAAAATGGGCTTGCATGGAATGCTAGGCGAAGAAGTAAATCTGAAAGATAAATTTAATTCATTTCAAGCAAAAGCAAGTTTGTATTTGCCTTTATTTTATACAGGTTATGACCCAATTTCACTTGAATTACATTCTACAATAAGCCGTGCAAGTAAAGATGCACCAACTCAATATTTATTTAGATTGCCAACAAGCGTAGGATTTATTGCAACTGATTTTTCATTTTTGACAGCTCCATTGGGTTACTTTGGTGGATATGAAACACAAGTTTATGGAGCAAAAATCAACACAAGTGATTTGCTTTGGAGAGCTATTGGATTGCCTACTTACGAAGGGCGAGGACCAGAACTAACATTATCTGCAATGACTAGCAAAACTTTTAATAACCAAGAAAAAAGTTATATCTCTACTAATGGACAATTTTACTCAGAAATTGGTTTCGGTTTTCAACGAATACCATTATTTATATCTAATATTTTTTATTGGAATTTTGATGTTAGATGGAGTTTTGGACCTATTAAACACTCTTCTTTTGGAGCGTCATTAGGAATTAGTGTTCCATTTTAATTAACAATATTTGCTTTTTTGGTTTAGCTTTTGGTAATAGATAATGTTATGAAGTCTTTTGTATTTAAAGGTCGAATTATTTCGACCTTTTTTTGTTTTGTATTTATAATAGATTAATTAAATAAATTTAACATAAAATACGGATTAATTTTCTTAAATTAGAAATATATATTTCAAGTAAAATCAATTTTATTAGTTAAAAATGGCAATTAATTTAGATAAAAAATATAAATATCAAAACAAGTTAATATTTAAATACAATTTAATTATTATAGTAATTTTAATCTTTATTTTTCAAATATCAAGTAGTTTTGCAGATTCTTGGAAAGACAATTTAGATAGTGCTAAATTCTATCAAGAGAAATATGAATATAAAACCGCACTTAAATTCGCACAAATTGCATTGCCAATTGTAGAAAAAGAATATAGGATTACCGATACAAATTATACAAATATTCTCAGCCAAATTGCTGAAATTTATTATAATTTAGGTAACTTAGATTCGGCAATTTATTATGGAGATAATAGTACATCATTAAATAGAAAAATTTATACTAATGACAATACTAAATTAGCTGAAAGTATAAATAGTCTTGCAACTTTTTATATTGCAAAACGAAATTTTATCAAAGCAGAACCTCTTTATATCGAATCGTATGAAATGTATAAAAGGATTTATAAAACAGACAATCCTGAATTAGCAAAAAGTATAAATAGTTTAGGGTATTTTTATAAAATTAGTAGCAATTTTGAGAAAGCAGAAAAATATTATTCTGAAGCACTTGAAATGAGAAGGCGATTATACAAAACTGATAACCCTGAATTAGCATCAAGTTTGAATAATATGGCACTTTTTTATAAAGGACAAAGTAATTATATAAAAGCCGAGCCATTATATATAGAAGCGCTTGAAATGAGAAGGAGATTGTATCAAACAGACAACCCAGATTTAGCGTCAAGTATTAATAATTTAGCGACTTTATATTATTCAATGGGAAAACTTTCGCTTGCAGAGCCACTTTATATCGAAGCTCTGGCAATGTATAGACGAATTTACAAATCTGACCATACTGAATTAGCTGCTAATATTAATAATTTAGCTTCTTTTTATAAAAATAGAGGTGACTTTGCTAATGCGGAAATATTTTTTAATGAAGCATTAGAAATGAGAAGGCGATTATATAAAACGGATAATCCAGAATTAGCAAGAAATATTAATAATTTAGCATCTTTTTACTATAGTAATATTTTTAATAATAATAATTCCAATGAAGAAGATGGTAAAAATAATATTAAAGACATAAGTAAAAATAATAATATTAATAGAGCAGAATTATTATTTATCGAAGCGTTAGAAATGAGAAGGCGATTATACAAAACAGATAATCCTGAATTAGCAAATAGTATGATTAACTTAGCAAATTTATATTTCAATAAAGGGGAATATGCAAAGTCTGAACCTTTGTATATCGAAGGTCTAAATATGTTTAGGAAGGTATATAAAACTGACAACACTGACTTAGCAAATGGTATATTTTGTTTAGGTAATTATTATAATGGTATCAACAACTTTACAAAGGCGGAACCATTATATATCGAAGCTTTGGAAATGTATAAACGTATTTACAAATTTGACAATTTAGAATTATCAAGAAGTATTTTCAGTTTAGCCAATTTATACTTTAATGATAATAATAAAGAGAATAATTTAGAAAAAGCTGAGCCTTTATTCACTTCAGGAATATCTATAATTATTAATATATTAAATAATTATTTTCCATCATTATCTGAAAAAGAAAAAAAACAATTTTTGAGTACAATAGATAAATCATTTGAAGAATTTAATAATTATGCTATCCAAAGATGTGCTCAAAATCCTAATATTTCAAGTAAAATGTATGATATCCAACTCTATACAAAAGGACTTTTATTTAATTCTACAAGTAAAATTAAAAATAGGATTATGAGTTCTGGGGATACTCTACTTATAAAAAAATATAAAGAATTTACCGATAAAAATGAACAATTAGCTAAGTCTTATAGTATGAGCGAAGAAGAAAGGAAGAAAAAAAGAATTAATATCGATTCATTGGAAAAAATAGCAAATAATATTGAAAAAGAATTAAGTCTCAAATCAGAATTATATATTCAAAGCTCTGAGAAAAAGAAAATTAATTGGAGGTCTATACAAGCTTTACTTAAACCTGATGAAGTAGCAGTAGAAGTGGTAAGATTTAAATTGAAAAATAATA
>JBEICW010000141.1:0-7172 GCA_040383785.1 Ignavibacteria bacterium
CACTTTGGTTAAATAATTCACAAAGTGAAAAAAGCTTAGAAGAAAATAAAAACACAAATACACAAAGTAATTCAGACTTTATAGAAAATTTAGTTATCAATTCCGAAAAAACAGACTATTATAATCTGCATATTTATTTAGAAGAAAGTGATGGGAATGAATTGCAATCTTCACTTAGAAATGGTGATTTGGTTACATTAATCCCAGAAGAATCGAATGGGAAACATATTTATAACTATTTGATATTAAAAGGATATATCAAAGATATATCTAATAAATACATAGTGATTAGTTTTAGAAATAAACAAATTGACAAGTTATATCTAAATAAATATTCAAAATGGAGTTTGTACCCAGATTTTTCAGATGCTACAAATAAGCGACTTCATAGATATTTATTCAACTTTGTAAAATCACCAAATTTTCAACTTTTCACAGGTTTGATTAGTGAATTTGAAAATGAAGAACTGAAATTGAGTTATCAAAATGCTTTTAATGCTGATAATATTGATGAAATTACTTCAAAATATTCAGAAAAATTATCGCCAACACAATTTCAATTAATTAAAAATGCCTTGCTAACTAACTCATTTTATTTGGTGCAGGGACCTCCTGGGAGTGGTAAAACGTCATTTTTTATCAAAAATATTATTGAGATTTTATGTAGATTTAGTAGCGATAATATTTTAATAACTTCATATACAAATAGAGCCGTTGAGGAGCTTTGCCATACTTTACATTCGGCTGGTTTGGAGAATGAATATTTGCGAGTTGGAACAAAAACTTCTAATTCTTTTGGTATGTTTTTGAGTGAATTTAGTAATGAAAATAAAATTGAAGATACAATTGAAAAAGTTAAAAAATGTAGGATTTTTATTGCAACTATTAGCTCATTGATTACAAATCCAGAACTTTTCGAAATTAAGAAATTTAATATTGCTATCGTAGATGAGGCATCGCAAATTTTAGAAAGTCAGATAAGTGTGGTGTTATCAAACGTAGATAAATTTGTAATGATTGGCGATGAAAAGCAATTACCTGCAATTTCGGTGCAAAAGCCAAATTTACCAAGTGAATTATTGAAAAATGAATTGCACTTTTCTAATCTAAATATTTCGTATTTTGAAAGAATGATTAACTTATTTCAAGCAAAAAATTGGTCGGATAAATATGGAATGTTAATCGAGCAAGCCAGAATGCACAATAGTATTATGGAATTTGCTAATCAATTATTCTATGAAAATAAGTTACTTTTGAGTAAATTTAAGTTTGCCAAATACAAGTCAATTCAGCAAATTACAGGCAAAGAAAAAAACTATTTAAATGTGATTTTTGATAAAAGAGTAGTTTTGATTAATACAAGTCACTATTTTGAGCATGATTTTGATAACGATAATGATAAAGAGATTAAATATTTTAAGAATAATTTATTAGAAGTAAATATTATTTCTCAAATAATCAATGATTTATATGCAGTTTTAGGACATAATAATGAGAAAATTGATCAAAATACTTTTGGCGTAATTTCACCATTTAGACTACAAAATACTACTGTCAAAAATAATTTGAAAAATAGTTTAATTGATACTGAGATATTACCGGACTTAATTTCAGTTGATACTGTTGAAAGGTATCAGGGGTCGGAACGTGAGATTATCTTATTTTCGTCTGTAGTGCAAAACAAATCTCAATTAGATTCTATTCAATCTTTGAAAGAGATAAAATCAAATAATAATAATTCTTCATTTATTGATAGAAAGTTTAATGTTGCAATAACACGCTCAAAAGAGATATTTATCCTAATTGGAAATAAAAATTTATTATCAGAAATGAATAGTTATAATGAATTTATAAAATTATGTGAAAATCAAAATGGTATAGTTGATTATCAAGATGTAATTAGTTAAATTTTTAATGGGGTTTAGTTTTTAAAGTTATGAGATTTTTAAAGGAAATTATTATAAAAATCGTCTGTGTCAAAATTGTATTTATAAAAATTGTAAATATTGCAAAACAAATTGGTATCTTTAAATGTATTTATTAGCTTTTGAGTCTTCTTGTGATGAAACTTCCGTAGCAGTATTAGATAATAATATGGTATTGAGCAATATTGTTTCAACTCAATTATTTCATGCAAAATATGGTGGAGTTATACCAGAATTAGCGGCAAGGTCTCATTTGTCAATGATTGATGAGCTCACAAAAGAAGCACTAATAAAAGCAGATATTTCTATTGGCGACATTGATTTATTTGCCGTTACGACTGAACCTGGCTTAGTAGGGGCTTTGCTTGTTGGGAGCAATTACGCAAAAGGATTAGCACTAAAGTACAATAAACCAATTATTCCAATTAACCACATTCAAGGGCATTTATACTCTGGTCATCTTCAAGACGAAAGTCTGGGATTTCCGTGTATTTCGTTGGTTGTAAGTGGAGGACATACTACAATATTTAAAGTTGATGGATTTAATGAATATTCTATCTTGGGTTCAACTATAGATGATGCGGCAGGAGAGGCATTTGATAAAGTTGCAAAGATGCTTGGATTACCATACCCTGGTGGAGCTGAAGTAGATAAATTAGCAAAACTTGGGAATGCTGATAGATTTGATTTTCCAAAGTCATTTTATCATTTGGATAATTATAATTTTAGCTTTAGTGGACTAAAAACTTCTGTACGTTATTTCCTTCAAAAGAACTATCGGGATAAAAATTATGATAATGACATAAATGACATTTGTGCATCTGTACAAAAAGCAATTGTAGATGTTTTGGTGCATAAAACTATTAAAGCATGCAAAAATTATAATATAAAATCAATCTCAATTTCTGGTGGAGTTTCTGCAAATTCCAAATTACGTGAAGAATTTCAGTCCAAAGCAGACCAAAATAATTTTAAATTAGTAATACCGGATATTACCTATTGCATAGATAATGCTGCAATGATTGGATTTATTGCCAATGAGAAATTTAAAGAAAATTATAAAGAAATTGGTAACTCAACTAATAACTCAACTAAAATTCAATCAGATAGATTTAAATTTACAGTTTCATCAAACTCAATAAGAGCGATTAATAGTTAAAAATTTATTAAAATAGAAATTTAAACAATTATTGCCAACCATCTTGACCAATTAATGGAACAAATTTGAAATCACCATAATATTGTTCTGTGTAATTATCTTGGCTTGTTCTGGTTACTAAACTCATTTTTTGAAATTCCAAATCACCCACTGGAATAACTAATAATCCATTTATCTTAAGTTGTGTAACTAAATTAACTGGTATTTTGGGTGCAGCAGCAGTAACAATAATCTTATCAAAAGGTTGGAATTCTTCAAGCCCAATAGTTCCATCACCTAAGTAAGAATTTACCTGAATTTCTAATTTTTCAAACATAGAATTTGCAAAATTATATAAATTTTCAATTCTTTCAATAGTATAAACTTCAGCACCCATTAAATGTAATACGGACGCTTGATAGCCACTACCAGTTCCTATTTCTAATACTTTATCGCCTTTTTGAATATTGAGTAACATTGTTTGGAATGCAACAGTATAAGGTTGCGATATTGTTTGGTTATCTAAAATTGGTACTGCTCTATCTTCATAAGCGAGGTTTTGGAACATTGCAGGTATAAATAATTCTCTTGGAAGTGTAAAAATTGCTTCTAATATATTTTTATCAGTAATACCTTTATTATAAAGTGTATGAATTAATTCTTCTTTTTTGGTATTGTATATTGGTTTACTTAAAATCATTTTTACTTATTTTTAATTTTCAACTTAATTTATAAATTAATTTTTTACATTTAATTTATCTTTTATAATTTTCGACAATTCATTAAATTTAATATCATACATTAAATCATCACCATCAGCAATTGAAATTCTGCCAGTTTCTTCGGATACTACAATTACAATGGCATCTACCATTTGGGTAAGCCCAAGAGCTGCTTTATGTCTCATTCCAAGGTTCTTTCCATTCTTTTTGATGTCATTTGCAAGTGGTAATGTACATCTTGCATTAGTGATTACTTGATTATCTATGACTATAGCACCATCATGTAATGGTGATTTGGGGTTGAATATAGATGCAATTAACTCTTTTGTAACATTCGCTTGCAAAGTTACCCCACCACCAATTGACATCATAACATTTTGAGTTCTTGGAAGAATTATCAAAGCACCAATATGAGATTTGGATAACTCTTCTATTGCTTCTTCTAATTCTTCAATAGTTTCAGATATTTTTGATTTTACAAAAAATCTAAATATTTTGGTATGTGTAATTAGTAATAATAATTTACGGATTTCAGTTTGAAATATAATAATAAAAGCAATTAGCCATATATCAGATATTGTTTTTAATATCCAATTAATTGACTTTAATTTGATTGATTCTGTGATAAAAGATAAGCCAATAATTATAACTAATCCAAATAAAATTTGAATTGCAATTGAATCTTTTAGTGACTTATATAACCAATAAAAGATCGATGCTACAATTAATATATCTAATGCATCAAATAAATTAAAATTTAAAAACCCTATTTTGAATAAATCTATCAAATCAATTTTCTATTATTATGGTTTCAGTAATATTATTTTTGTTATTTTTTAAATTATCTTTATGTTCATAAGCTTTAATTATTTCAGCAACTAATCTATGTCTTACAACATCTTTATTTGTAAAATGGATAAACCCAATACCATCAATGTTTTGTAAAATATTTTCTGCTTCCACCAAGCCAGAATTGTATTTATCTGGCAAATCTATTTGAGTTACATCACCAGTTATTATTGCTCTTGAATTATTACCTAACCGAGTTAGAAACATTTTCATTTGTGCTTTAGTTGAGTTTTGAGCTTCATCTAAAATTATAAATGAGTTATTTAATGTTCGCCCTCTCATATAAGCAAGTGGGTTAATTTCAATAGTATTTTTTTCTCTTAAAACTTTAAATTTTTCAAAAGAAATCATAGATTGCAAAGCATCAGTAAGAGGTCTCAAATAAGGGTCAATTTTTTCGTTCAAATCCCCTGGCAAAAAACCCAAAGATTCCCCTGCCTCAACTGCCGGTCTTGAAAGGATTAATCTATCGACTTCACCTTTTTTGAGTGCCTGCAATGCCATTGCAACTGCTAAAAAGGTTTTGCCTGTGCCTGCCGGTCCAATAGCAAAAACAACATCATTCTTTTTAACTAAATTAAAATACCTTAATTGACTTTCGGTTTTTGCTCTAATATGGTCTTTGTAACCGTTATAAATTAAATTTTTATCATTTGAAAGTGAAAAATTTTCTACTTTATTATCATTAATTTCTAATAAATCAATTATACCTTTTAGATCAGTTTCTGTAACTAATTTATTTTTTTTTAGCATATAGCTAACTTCTTTAAAAACTTTTTCTATTGTATCTAATTCTTCTTGCTTGCCTTTAACTTTAAGTATATTTCCTCTAAAATTAATTGACGAATTAAATCTATTTTCTATAAATGTAATTACATTTTCATTAACAGCAATATAACTTAGTAAATCATTATCTTCAATTAAGAACTTTTTTTCATTAATCATATTTAATGTATATATTTCTCTTTATGAGGTTATTTGTTTTATTTTTTTTGATAAATGTTATTTAGTAATATTCATACTAAAATTATCTTATTTGTAAATGTTTAAATATTTTTAGTAAATTAACACATAAAATATTTTTAAGCATAAATATTATTCTATAAAAATAAAAAACCTCCAATTATCAAATTGGAGGTTAGAATTCTAATGTATTAAATGTTTAATTAATGTCATTTTAATTAAGTATAAAAAATATGTAATTAATTTTGTTATTAATTACCAGCTGGAGCTGGTGCCGTAGTATTAGTTTCAGAAGCAGCTCTTTTCAGTCTCCAATATTTTCTTTCAGCTTTCATTTCATCATCATTTTTAGGAGCTTTCTCAGGTAAAGTTAAAACTTGACCTGGGTGGATTATATCCGGATTTCTGATAATTTCTTTATTAGCTTGCCAAATTTTAGGCCACAACATTGG
This sequence comes from Ignavibacteria bacterium, assembly GCA_040383785.1. GTDB lineage: Bacteria > Bacteroidota > Ignavibacteria > Kapaibacteriales > UBA2268 > JBDNHS01. Next base: position 6,050 of record JBEICW010000141.1, read on the forward strand.
GTCGCCATAAATTTCGATTTTACCAGCGATATTCCATAAACAGTCTCTATTTTCTGCCCATGTACCAACAGTATAACCTTTGATTTTTTTCTCTCTATAAAGACCTTTGATATCTTTAGCTAAAGTAACAACTCTAGGGAAAATATCAGGTAAAATTGAGATTTTATTTGCTCTTAATTCATTCAAATCGTTTTCAAGACCTTTAATTTCATCAGTTTTGTCAGCTAATTGGTCATCATTAAGTCTTTTCATATCACGAACTTTACCTTCCAAAACACCTAATTTTTGTTTAAAAGCTTCGATTTCAGCATTTGAAGCACCAATCATTTGAGCTATTGCATCTTCACAATCTTTCAAACTTTTTTTAGCATCTTCTAATTGTACTTTTAAATCACTATTTTTATCTTGTGAAGATTTTAATTTTTCTTCTAAGTTTTTTACAATTTCTTGAAAATCAAGAATTCTTAACTCAGCCTCTTTTTTAGTAAGCTCTGCATCTGGCTTACTGTCAGGAGCTTTTTGAGCAAATGTATTATTAGTAGAAACAAGTAATAATATTGCTAAAACTATAATATTTATTTTATTAAATTTCATTTTAATTACCTTTTTAGAATGTATTTTTTTGTTGATTTATTAATTAAGAAAAAATTACCATTACTCTTTTGAATTTCTAATATGAATTTTCATTATGGATTTGGAGTATAGTCTGGCCATACATTTGGCCAATTTTTCAATTTATCTTCAACAAATTTTCTTCTTTTGTTACAATCATCAGCTACAGCTTGACTGCTTTTGATTTCGCCTTCTAATTTCATATTGGCACTATTGATTTTAGTAATCTCATCACCCAAACTAACTTCTTTGCGTCTTAACTCAGTTAGCATAATTTTTTGCTCTTCTGTAATCATAGGAGTACAGTCAGTTAATAACAAAGGAGCAAATACTACGAATATTGCAAGTATAATACTTTTTCTCATAAAAAGCTCTCCCTTTAATTTTATAAAAATTTTAACTATTATTTTCGATTTACTTTTTTTATTTGTAACTCATTACAAATAAAAAATTACTTTTACATAATTTGTCAATTTATTAATTACAAATATGTTAAAAAAAAAGCTTTTTA
>JBEICW010000142.1:0-7164 GCA_040383785.1 Ignavibacteria bacterium
AATTAAAGTCCCAAAAAAGTAAAAAATTCGAAGATCTGAAATTCTTTGAAATGACTTTATTTAAATTTAATAACTAGTTTGATATTTTTTACAACTCAATTTATTTATCACAAAATAATGGCAATACTTATGATTCACTATTAACTTTACCAAAATACATTAGAGACAATTTAAGACCAAGTCAAATCAATTTAAAATTATTAGAATTAGATTCTGTTAATTATTTGTGCAATTTTCTTAATATTGTTTATTTAATTAACATTCAAGAAAAATCTTTTGTGTTGTTACCAACTTATATGAGTTATTTAAAAGATTTAATCAAAATTGATGATAAATGGTTTGTAACTTCACCAATTGGATTACTTTATTCCACTGGTGATTTTACAAAGTGGGAAGTATATAAAACAAATGTTAGTAATCAAGAAATAACACAAACTAAGTATACTGATGGATTTTGGCATAATATCTCAAAAGCCTCAAATTGGGATTCTTATTTTGAATTTTACGGTTTTGATAGTAAAAATAATTACAAATATAATAATCAATTTAGACATTTTATTAATGCTTATAAAGACAATGGTAGTGACAAAGGAAGTATATTTAGAACAAATAATAATACTTTAATTACTTCTAATATGTTTGATTATTTTGTGTCTTCTGATAATGGAAGTACTTGGGATTCAGTTCCTGAAAATAATAAAAAACATTACTACAAAACAAAAAAATTCAAACAGTTTGATAATGAAACGATTTATTGCTTTGTAAATGGTGATTTTTTGGCAAGTAGAGATGAAGGTAGAAGTTGGGATTATGAGCAAGGAAATATCAATTATAATTTCTTAGATATTTGTCCATCAAAAGGTGGAGATACACTATATGCCACAACTAATGGCATTAAAAAAGGAGATAGTACAGGGATTGTAGTGCCATTTTTGGATTTAGAAAACCGAATAGATAATATTCAATATGTAATAAATAAAGATTTGGTTTTTACCCATTATTTGGATTCTATTTCTGGAAAATATAAAATTCATAGATACTATAATTATGGCGAAAATGAGAAAATTACTGAAATTAATTTAGAGCAAATTTTATATATTGATACGCTTATTAATGAAGAGATTATCTCATATAGAAGCGATAATTGGGGAAACATATATCTATTATCGCCATATAATATTTATATTTTAAATCATAATTCTGACGAATTAGAAATTATTAAACCAATCGAAGGCGAAAGATTTACATACATTGATTTTGATTATATTGACGATAACCAAACCGAAAAGCAAATATATTATACAACAAATACAGGGATTTTTAAATTATCAAACCCAACAAGTTTAGAAAGTGAGATACAAAATAACATCTTCATAATTACACCAAATCCTGTTACAGATAGATTTAGATTAGAATTAAGTAGTGAAATGGCAAATTCAAAAATTATTGAAGTGAAATTGATTGATGCACTTGGTAAAGTAATTTTAGATAAAATTGCAAATATAGAGAACATAGATATAAGCAGTTTATCTACTGGAAATTACTTTATTCAAATCAAATATTATGATAAAAATATCAAAACTGAAATGCTGAAATTGGTAAAGGAATAATTTAAAATAATATAAATTAATCATATATTTAATTCTAAAATAGATTAAAACTTGTTTTTAATCTATTTTTTTGCAAATTTTGTGAAAATATATTTGAATAAAAAATTATAAAATTTAATTAAACTTATTATTACTATGTTAGAACAAATAATTGAACTTAAAGCAAAAATTGAAAATGACTTCAAAACTGTTAAAGATGTAAAAACTCTCGAAGATTTTAGACTGAAATATTTGGTTAAAAAAGGCGAACTTACTGCCCTTTTTGAAAATCTAAAATCTGTTCCAAACGAACAAAAAAAAGATGTTGGACGTGAACTAAACTTACTTAAACAATTTGTAGAAAGTGAATTTAAAAACCTAAAAGAAGGTTTTGAATTAGCCGAAGATACGATGCCAACAATTGACCTTTCATTACCAGGTAGAGCAAAATCAAAAGGCACAAAACACCCAGTAGAGCAGGTATTAGATAGAATTATTGAGATTTTCACACATATGGGATTTGATGTAGCTGAGGCAAGGGAACTTGAGGATAATTATCACAATTTTGATGCTTTGAACTTTGCACCTAACCACCCAGCACGTGATATGCAAGATACATTTTTTATCAAAGGGAATGATGATTTACTATTCCGTACACATACTTCGCCAGTGCAGGTACGTGTTATGGAAAATATGAAACCGCCAATCCGTACAATTATGCCTGGACGAGTATATCGCAACGAAGCAATTAGTGCCAGAGCTTTGGCGGAATTCCACCAAGTAGAGGGACTTTATATTGATAAAAACGTAACGTTTGCCGAACTAAAAGGCACTATGGTTACATTTGCCAAAAAAATGTACGGAGAAGATTTAAAATACCGCTTTAGAGCATCATACTTTCCATTTACAGAGCCGTCTGCCGAAATGGATATAACTTGCTACCTATGCAAAGGGCAGGGCTGTAGGGTCTGCAAATACTCTGGTTGGTTAGAAATAGCGGGCTGCGGAATGGTGCATCCAAATGTTCTAAAAATGAGTGGAATTGACCCCGATGTATATACTGGCTATGCCTTTGGATTTGGTTTGGAGTGAACCACAATGCTAAACACCGGCATAAACGACATTAGAGCATTATACGAAAACGACATAAGAGTATTGAAGCAATTTTAGAGAGGGTGGATGAAATGTTTAATTAACAATATTAAAAATATATTGCGTCTAAAGAATATCTTAAAATATTAAAATCTTTATGGAAAAAGTAATAAAAATAACAAAAAAGGGTGAAGATGACAGTAATTTAAATTATTGGTTATCTTTATCAAAAATTGAAAGATTAATCGAATTAGAAAAAATTCGTAAAGAAGTAAATTCGAGGTTATATGCAGATAGACAACGATTTCAAAGAGTTTATACAATTACTAAACGAGTTTAGCGTTAAGTATTTGGTTATTAATTAATTAAGATAGAAATTTATCTATTCAATAAAATAATATAAATAACGTTAGCAAAATATATACAAGTTGTAAAATGAATTATTATAAGTTTTATGTAAGATTGTTATCAAATAACAAAAATGTGAAATATAATGATTTCGTTAATTTATTGTTGCGGTTTGGATTTTATAAGGATAGAACTGAAGGTAGTCATACAATTTTTAAACATGATTTTGTTAAAGAACTTATTAATATTCAAAATGTTAAAGGTGAAGTCAAGCCTTATCAAATAAATCAGTTTTTATCAATAGTTGAAAAATATTCATTGGAGTATAGAAAATGAAAGATTATCATATAAATATATTTTATAGTGAAGATGATAAATGTTATGTTGCCGATATACCAGATTTAAAGTTTTGTTCAGCATTTGGAGATACTCCCGAATTGGCTTTACAAGAGGTGCTTATTGCAAAAAAATTATGGTTAGAAACAGCGAAAAATAACAAACCAAAATCAATTCCCAAACCAAAATATAAGCCATTAATTTATACTGTACAGTAAAAGCACATTAACTATAAAAAAATCAAATATAATTATAATTATCGGGTTATTAATCATATCAAATTTGATATTTGCCTATCTATACACCTCTGAAATTAATTTTTTTAAAAAAGATGAATATATTTATGTTAATAAGGTAGATACTTTAGAGTTTGGCGATGTTCTTTAAATTTCACCTTACCACTTATCTACAAACTAATAATTTAGTTTCAAATCCACTAATAATAATTTTAGAACGTTTATATTATCAAATTTATCTCAAATCATAAATATGTTATATTAAAAAATTAGGAATGTTATGGAATTATTGACTGTAGAAACCTTCAAAGAAAAAATCTTCGATTATACTACTAACGAAACTTGGAACTTTAAAGGCGACAAAAATGTTATGATAGATTTTTATGCAGATTGGTGTGCTCCTTGCAAAATGATTGCCCCAACTTTTGAAGAATTAGCTAAAGACTTTGCTGGAAAAATTGACATTTACAAAATCGATACAGAAGCTGAGCAAGAATTATCACAAATATTTAATATTCGTAGTATTCCTTCAGTGTTGTTTATCCCCAAAGAGGGTTCGCCTCGTATGGCAGTTGGTGCCTTACCAAAAGAAGGTTATTTAGAAGCGATTAAAGACATTTTTAGTTTAGAATTATAATCTAAGTTGTAATCTTGATATATTAATAATACTTTAGCTAAAATTTATTACAAATTGGTTTGGAAATTGATAAGTAAATGTTGAATGGTTTGTTATACTGAATATTGAATCGCAAATTATTATACTATACTTTACTCCAAACCAATTTTTTTGTATTTTTAATATTCAAATTCAATTTTCAATCTAAAGTAAATTAATGATATATACCGAGAGTTTATATTTCCTTTCAGGCAAGTTTATAATTGGAGTTTTGATTTTTATCAGAATTACAGGTATGATGGCTTCTGCACCTTTTCTTAAAAGTGAAGCGATACCGACGTCTGTTAAAATTATGCTTTCTGTTATATTATCTATAGTTGTAACAAGTGCATTTTGGCAAGAGCAGGGTGAAATAAATTTAGATTTGTGGTTTATTACTTTTGTGGCTTTAAAAGAATTTTTAGTTGGGTTAATTTTTGGTTTTGCAGCAAATACGATTTTTTTTGCGGCACGTATGGCAGGTGGGTTAATAGATACAGAGATGGGTTTTCAAACCTCACTATTATTTGACCCAACGTCTGGAACCCCTACCTTACTTGGCGAGATTTACGAACTTTTGGTATTAATGGTATTTTTGATTTTAAATGGTCATCATCATTATTTGATTGAGGGGATTTTTATAAGTTTGAAAATTATACCTTTAATGCAGTTTGAGATGACAACTTCAACAGTGGAACTTCTAATGCAGGGAGCAACCTCAGTACTCATTTTAGCTGTAAAAATGGCATCTCCGCTTCTTGTTGCATTGTTTCTAACAAACTTATCATTGGCATTGCTTGGGCGTATCGCACCACAAACCAATATTTTTACATTGAGTTTTCAAGTTAAAGTATTTGTGGGTTTGGTGATGTTATTTTTGACAATTCCTCTAATGGTTTATGTAGCCAAAATATCAATGTCAAGTTTTCAAGAAGACATCCTAAAAGTATTAATGACTATGAATCCCAAAAGGGTTTATTAATGGTCGATGGACAATTAAACAAAATGGACTTTAGATTTACCTAAAGTCCATTTTTTATTATTATCAGTTAAATTAAGATAACATCTTTTTTTTAATCATGATGACTATCATCATGATTATCATGGTTATCATCATCTTTTTCATTGTCAAGTGTTATTCTCAAGCTTGCTGCTATTTTAAAGTCTAATCTTTCTACCGCAGTTCTTTTGCCTTTATAACTTGTGAAATATGAATAAACTTGGAAGTCCATAGTTTTTAGAAAATTCGCAGAAATTTTATCAGACATATCTTTGCTTAATGAAGTAATTTTGGGTTTAAAATCAGGACTTTGTCTGTAAAACTCTTTTAAATTTACATTTTCCATATATTGGATTCTATATGAGGTTGTATCATCTTTGAATTTTATATAAGTTTGAACAGTTGTAAAAGTTTCTGGGTCAGTATCTGAAGAGTCAAATGCAGAAATAGAGTCAATAAATACGGTTAATTGATAAATTTCTAATCTAGAAATCAAATCTTTATTGTCTTGATATTCTGGCAATCCATAGATTTTATCACCATCTTTATAAGTTAGAAAATCGTCAATATTAAAGAAGATAGTATCACTAAAATTGGTTACAAAACCATTTTCTTTAGAAACAAAATTAAAAGGCACTTGAATAGCATATTCGTCAGTTGCCTCAATCATATCATTATAACAGCCATTCATTACAAATGACATAAAAAATAATGTAATTATTACTTTTAAATTATTAAATTTCATTTTATTTTCCTTTTAGTTTTATTTATTTTTTAGGATTTTTTTACTTATTGCTTAACTTCTTCAGTTTTAGTTTCTTCTAATTTAGGTTCTTCTGTAATTGTTTCTTCTTCTATACCCCAAGAGCCAAAGTGGAAAGTAATACCAGCAGTTAACATAGGTTGAGAAGCGTAAATGCCATCAACATGAAATTCTGCAAATGCCAATTTATAACTCAACCCTACCAATGCTCTGAAATTTGTATATGAAGTAACATCTGCATTGATTACGTTAGGCAATGTATTATTACTTATATCACTTTTATCCAAATATATTGCATCTAAATTACCTGATAAAGTTTCAAACTGCGCACCAGAATATAAGTTAAAGTTTTTAGCTATGTTATAACCATAATTTAACCCAAAAGCAAAAGTATTCATATCCAAAGCTATTTCAAGATTTCTTGTAGAATTTGTATCCTTATGTTCAAAAGAAGCTCCTTGATATGCAAAATTTACACCCAATGAGTGTTTACTATCAGTACCAAATAAATTTAAAAGTTCATCAACTCTTTGATTGATTATAATGCCATAATACATAGCACCTTCGCCACCAAATCCGCGAAGTCTAACTTCAGTTTGGGTTGGCAATCCAATTACAAATTGTAAATTTGGTAAAGTGCTTACATTGCTCAGATTAATTCCTTCTAAATAAGTTTTTACTAATGAACTATTATTCAAAGTATCTGTAGAAAATAAAGGTGTAGATCTACTGCCATACACAGTTGGTTGTGTAATACTTTTTTCGCCAGTATAAACAGTGTTACCAGAGCCGTCAAGGTAATATATTTTGGAATCTTTCCATTCACCTGGAATAGCAGTAGTAAATGATTTTTGACTTTCAGGTACCATCATTGCGTTGCCAGAAATATCCAGTCCAAATCTCCATTCGCCTTTTTTATAGTTATTATTTGAAAAAAAAATTAGAATTTAAACCTTGATGAATTGAGGTAAATACTGGCTTTAGATAACCACCCACATATTCGCTACTATAGCCCTCAAAAATATCATCAACTTTAGTTTCTTGTGCATTCAGTTTGATGCCATGGCTTTCCATCCATTGGCGAGCTTCAAAAGCAATGCGAGCGTCGTTACCGTAAAGGCCAACCATACGCTCCAGAGTGGAGA
>JBEICW010000143.1:0-7146 GCA_040383785.1 Ignavibacteria bacterium
CAGTCGAAAATAATCCAGTAATGAACTCAGATGAACTTAATAAAGTTGCAACTATAAGAGAAGCTAATTAATAGTAATTATTTATTAAGTTTTAAAAAATAAAAAATTCATACATAAAGGAAAGTAAAATGGTACAGATTAATATTGATTATTTAGGTGATTTGATGTGTAAAGTTACGCATACACCATCAGGTAATTCATTCTTTACTGATGCACCATTGGATAATACTGGTCAAGCGAGATACATTTCCCCTACTGACCTTTTGGCTGCATCAATCGGCTCTTGCATTGCTACAATTATGGGTATCAAAGCAAATACAAATGGCATTAATATTGAAGGTCTTAAAATTACTGTTGGCAAAGAAATGGATAATTTACCTTTTAGAAGAGTAAGTAAATTAACAGTTAGAATTTATTTTGCTACAATTTTAAATGAAAAAGATTTTACAATTATGCAAAATGTAGTAAATACCTGCCCAGTTACAAAGAGTTTATTACCAGAAATTGAATTAGATTATAAAATTATTATGCCTGAAGTTGTTTAGTAAAAAATTATTTAACTATTTTTAATATCAAGTTTATTATATTAATTCATCTAAATCATTATAAAACAGCAAAGTATCTTGCTTTGGTTTGACTGAAATATATTTCCCAATTTCTAAATTTGAAGTAAAATTAAATTTTTCTTTGCTTATTCTTAAAATATAATAATCGTCGATATTTGTCATTTTATTGTCTTTGAAATATACTAAATATTCATAACCCATATTTTCTATGTTAGTTATTTGCATATTGCATATTTCATCAATTGATGATTGTATTTTTGTAATTTCTAAATTTTCCGGTCTAATTGCAATATTAACTGCTTCTTCTAATGAATTGATATTTATATCTAAATCAGCAATATCATAATTTACTAAAAAACTATTTTTGGGAATAATATTAATAGATGGTGAGCCTATAAACTTAGCTACAAAAATATTATTTGGATAGTTATAAATCTTATCTGGAGATGCGATTTGTTGGACTAATCCATCTTTTAAAATAACAATTTCATCAGCCATTGTCATTGCTTCTGTTTGGTCATGCGTTACATAGATAGATGTAGTATTAATACTTCGATGTAAATTAATGATTTCGTTTCGCATCTGAACTCTAAGCTGTGCATCTAAATTGGATAACGGTTCATCAAATAGAAATATACTTGGTTTTCGGATCATAGCTCTACCCAATGCAACTCTTTGCCTCTGTCCGCCTGATAACTGCTTTGGTTTTCTTTCTAGCATTCCTTTTAAATTTAATAATTCAGCAATTCTATTTACTTCTATTTCTATTTCAGTTTTCTCAATTTTAAGTACCTTTAGTGGGAATGCAATATTTTCAAAAACTGACAAATGTGGGTAAAGTGCATAATTTTGAAATACCATTCCAATTTTACGTCTTTGGGTGCAAGATTATTTACATTTTGATTATCAAAAAATATATCACCACTACTAACTTCCTCTAATCCCGCAATCATTCTTAAAATTGTAGATTTTCCACAACCAGAGGGACCTAATAAAACTATAAATTTATTTTTTTGAATATCAATACTTAAACCATTTACAGCTTGAAAACCATTTTCGTATTTTTTAACTATATTTTCTAATCTTATATCAATCATTTTTTATTTTATTTCCACTATTAACTAAAAATATTTAAAATTCTATTAAATATATTTTCAAAACTACAATATATTAAGTAATTTAGCAAAAGTTTGAAACAATATTCTCTAAAACAATCTTTAAAATAAATTTATGAAATACACTTTTTTAAAAATATACAGACTTACAATTATATTTACATTCATATTTATATTATTTATAAACCTTAATTCATGTAAAGAAGATGAGATTTTAACTCCCAATATTCAAAATTCATTAATAACAATTACTAATATAAATATTACAGTTGGAGATACTGTCGTTTTAAAAGGTAATTTCCCAAAAAATAATTCACTTTATAGCATAATATTAGTCAATAAAAATAATCAATATAAAGTATCAAATCAAAATATCATAAATTCAACAATATCTACAATTGAATTTATATATCCTTATGATTTCATTGGAGATAGTTTATATATTGTTTTTAATGACAAATTAGATTCTACAAGCAAGTTTTACTATAATTTAATAACTTATTTTGATTTTGATAAAAAAATAATACAAACCACTAATTTTAAAATTGGTTCTGATATTGGGCTGAATGATGAGTCGCCAGTTAGTTCAATTTTTTTATCACATAAATTAGAAGTTTCTACTTTTGAAATTAACCAAAGAACTTGGTTTTCACTTATGCTACAAAATAACTCATCTACAAAAAACCTCAAATTAGCAGTTGATTCAATAACATGGATAGATGCAATTTTATTTTGTAATAAATTATCAACTCAAAGTGGATTAAAAGAAGTATATAAAATTCAAGATACAACAAATCAAATTGTAATATGGAATGAAAATACTGATGGTTGGAGATTGCCAACTGAAGCAGAGTGGGAATTTCTTGCCAAAGGAAATACTTCTGATGATACTTTTCAAAATAAACCAGCAAATGAAGTTGGCTGGTTTTTATCAAATTCGGGTGGTAGACTTAACCAAAGTGGGTTAAAACTAGCAAATATTAATGGCTTGTATGATATGAATGGAAATGTTTGGGAATGGTGTTGGGATAATTACCAAGCAGGTCATTATACTAATTTAAATAATTCTAAAAATCCCAAAGGACCAAATGAAGGAAAACGTAAAGTAAAAAGAGGCGGATCATTTAGAACAGGTTCATTTTTAATTAGAGCAAGTAATAGGACTATTGATGATGAAATGTTAGATGGTACAGGTTTAAGAATTGTGAGAAATCTTAGTTTTGATTAAATCATTAAAAATTTAAAATCGCTGTTTCAATTTTTATTTAATACTTTTTTTCTTACTTTAAATTTTAAGTTTAAATTTTAACTTTATCTGGGTTATCTTTTATATAATTTTCCCAATTGTTTCCCCTATTGACTTTACTTTTAATTTTTGTTTGAATTTGATTTTTATTAATATCAATCAAAGAATATTTATATTTCAAACAATGGCATATTGCCATAGAAAGTGCATCGGAAGCATCATATAGAGCATCTATATCAGTCAGCCCAAGAATTGTTTTGACCATATAAGAAACTTGCTCTTTGCTTGCTTTTCCCCTACCTGTAACAGACTGTTTTACTTCATTGGGAGAATATTCAATTATTTCTAATCCCAGATTAGCACCAGCAATTATAGCCGCAGCCCTCGCATGAGATAATTTAATCAAACTTTGAGCATTTTTATAATAAAAAGTCTTTTCAATTACAAAATAATTAGCTTTATAATTAATAATAATTTCTTGAAGTTCTTTAAAGATTTTCACTAATCTATCGTTAAAATCTTTGGTATCTATTTTGGCTTTGATAATTCCAAAATCTAATACTTTAAAACTGTTGCCATCAAAAAAAATGACTCCATAACCGCAGTTTATGGAGCCAGGATCTACACCAATTACAATCATTTTATTACTTTTTATACTTTTTATTTGAATTTAATTTTTAATTATTCAAACTTAATAAATTAAAATGTAACATTTTAAAAATTATTAGTAATTTCAGAATTTAACCAACTTTAATTGGGAAACCTGTTCTTTCCCAATTAAGTATTCCACCTTCTAAATTTGCTAAATTATTGAAACCGCTATTTGATAAATATGCACATGCATTCAAACTTCTACCACCGCTTCTACAAGCTAATATTAATTCTTTATCTTTTGGTAATTCAGATAATCTACTTTCTAATTCGTTAAGAGGTATATTTATGTAATTACTTACATTGTAAGTTTTTTCTTCTACTTCATCAACTTCTCTAACATCAATGAAAATAGATCCAGCATTAATTGCATCAAGTGCATTTTGAGGATTAAATTGTTTAATCATAATATATTTTTTTTTGTGAAACAAGTATGTATTTCAAACGATTTATTTAGTTTTAAATTGTAATATTGCTTAATTTAAGTTAACATTTTTAATGTGTTCAAATTATTCAATTGATTAATATTATTGTTATAATTTGTATGATTACTTTTTATCTTAAATTGTCCCAATATTTCAGTTAATAATTTAGTTTGTCTTGATAAGTCTTCAGATGATTTCGCAATTTCTTCAATTTGTAATGCAGATTCTGCTATTACTTTAGAAATTGATACTACATTTTTAGATATTTCTTCCGACGTGGAAGATTGTTCTTCACTTGCGACAGATATTTGATTAATCATTCTATATACTTCATTTGAACTAGATACAATTTGAAGTAATGATTGACCAGCTTTATCTGCTAAATTAATACCATTTTGAACTTCAATATTTCCTTTATTCATTTCAGTTACTGCTGCAATAGTTTCTGTTTGAATACCTTTAATCATTTTAGCAATACGTTTAGTTGCATCAGTAGTTCTTTCAGCTAATTTTCTAACTTCATCAGCTACTACTGCAAATCCTCTACCCTGTTCCCCTGCTCTCGCTGCTTCAATTGCCGCATTAAGTGCAAGTAAATTTGTTTGATCAGCAATATCATCAATTACTGATATAATTTCACCAATTTCTTTACTTGATTCACCTAATTTTTCTATATTTAAGGCACTTTTTTGCACAACTGTAGCAATATCTTTCATTTTGGAAACAGTATGACCTACAACATCACCACCTTCGTTTGCTATTTGTCCATTTTGCTCTGCTACTATCAAAGTTTTTGCAGAACTCTGTGCATTATCTGAAATTGTTCTTGACATCTCTTCTACAGCTGAAGCTACATCATCAGTTTGAGAGGATTGCTGTTGAGCTGATGCAGACATATTTTCTGCAGTCATAGCTAATTGATTTGCAGTTGTAGCAGTTGTAGATACACTTTCTATAATACTTTTAATTACTTGTTCCAAACTATCTGTAACATAATTTAAATTGTTTTTAAGGTTTTCAAATTCACCATTGTACTTACCATTCATTCTTACAGTCAAATCACCTTTAGCAACATAAGATAACACTTCTCCAGCTTCATCAAGTGGTAATGAAATTTCATCCATCAATTCATTTAAACCAATTGCCATGTCGTTCCAACCGCCTTTAAATCCTATTGTGTTTGCTCTATATGCTAACTCACCATTTTTAGCCGCATTTAAAAGTTTGTTAATCTCATTATTGAAATTATAAAGACTATTTCTTACACCATCAATAGCGTCATTTATAAAAGCTTTTTCATTAGGTAATTTATCTAAATCTGCAGTAAATTCACCACTCGCTATAGCACTAAGTACATTCATTGCATTTTTATTTGTTTCTATATGTGATTTAACATTGTTATTCACTCCTAATGCAATTTCTTTGTAGATACCTATAAATTGGTTAGTATCAATAAACCTGCTTATAAAGCCTGATTCGTGATTTGACGACATATTATCCATCTCTTTTTTAAATAAACTTAATGTAGAAATTAAATTATTTAAACTTTCTTTGGATTTATCAAAATCTCCTAAATAAATTTCAGTAATAATAGAAGGCAAAATTCCATTACTTATATTATTAAGATAACTGTTAGATAAATCAAATGGTTTTTGTATATTACCTAACATTTGATTAATATTATTAGCTGTTTCTAATAATACACCATCTATATTTTCAGATTTAATTCTATAACTTAGATCACCATTCGCAACTACTTCTATTAATTTTTTTAACCTGCGATCAAAATTTGTAACAGAAGTTATTTCAGCCCATTCTACTATATAACCAATTTTTTCCTTTTTACTATTCAGATTTGGATTTATTATTAGTGAAAATATCTTATCCGATAATTCAATTTCTGCTTTATGACTACTATATAAATATTTTAAAACATTATGTTGATGTGTTGGATTTTTATGGAATAAATCTATACTATTGCCAACTAAATTATCTACATTAAAATGTGGCAATGCTTTTCGAATATCTTCTTGATTATTTCTTAATAAATTTTTAACAGAATCATTCAGAAAAACTATTTTACCATCTATATCACCAACCATCAAGTTTATATTCGGTGAAATGTTAACTATATTTCTTACAGAATATACTGCTTCTTCTAAATTTTTGTTTAAGTTTAAAAATACTCCTTCTAAACCATCGTGTTGAAATTGAACATTTAAATTTCCCCTAATTAATTCATCCGTAGTATTATCAAATTTATTATTTAAATTTTGGATTTTGTAAACCATATTCTCTAAAGCATCTTCAACTTTTGCAATTTCATCATTATTTTTATGCGCTAATGTAAAATTAAAATCTCCGTGTGATATTTTTGTCGCAGCTTCTACTATGGTATCCAATGGTATAGTAATATCACGTATGATGTTAATTCCAATTATTATACTTAATAATAAACCCAATAATACAACAATTATCAATGATTTATTTGTTAAATTTGCAAGATTTTGGGAATCTTTAATATTTGCATCAAGTGATTTTGATTCATATTCTAAACCTGTATGCAAAGTCTTCATCATTTCATTTCTTATTTGAATATAATCACTTATACTTAATTTTGAAAATTCTAATCTGTTGGTTTTAGTTTCAATACCTATTTTTAAATATGAAGTTTTTAATTTTGATAAATTATTGACTATATTAGTAATATTTTCATTTGTTAATTTATCTATTTTATCTTGACTACTATTTTCTAAATTCTTAAGAATCTCAAAGGAATTATCAAAAGATAAATTGATTTTAGTAGAATAACTAGAAACATTTTCTAAATCAACTGTTTGTACTAATCCTATATTTATTGTAATTTCATTTACATTATCTATTACTTTATTAATTCCAACAATCTTAGGAAACCTTTCAATTTTATTTTCTTTCAGTAATTTATTCATATTATTGATATTAAAATAACTGAAAAAAGCAACAGCTACTAAAAGAGAAAATACTAAAGTAAAAATTGAAATAATTTTATTTTTAATAGAAATATTTTTATACATTATCTAATCCTTCAAGAAATATGTTAATTATAAATAATATGAAATATTTTTTCATTTATTCATAAATTACCTTATAAAATTTATTATGAG
>JBEICW010000144.1:0-7127 GCA_040383785.1 Ignavibacteria bacterium
AAATTAAAAACAAAATAAAAATTAAATTTCAGAAAATTAACGTTTTTTTTTGATTAAATTATCACATTAAAATAAAAATAAATTTAACACTATGCGAATTGATACTCATACACATATTATGCCAAATATCTTGCCAGATTTCAATCAAAAATTTGGTTACGGTGGTTTTATTACATTAGAACATCATAAGCCTTGCTGTGCAAAAATGATAAGAGATAATGAATTATTTAGAGAAATTGAAAGTAATTGCTGGGACCCAGAAGTCAGAATTACTGAATGTAACCACCAAAAAATAGATGTACAAGTATTATCTACTATTCCAGTATTATTTTATTATTGGGCAAAAGACATACATGCTTTGGAGGTTTCTAAATATCTAAACAATCATATTGCAGAAGTTGTGGATTTATTTCCAAAACGATTTGTTGGTTTAGGTACAGTACCATTGCAGAATATTGATTTGTCGATTAAAGAAATGGAAAGATGCAAACACGAATTAGGAATGTCAGGTTTGGAAATTGGAACACATGTAAATGGTAAAAACTTAGGTGAAGCCGAGTTCTTTCCATTTTTTGAGGCAGCTGCAGAATTAAATATGTCAATTTTTGTTCATCCTTGGGATATGTTAGGTAAAGATAGAATGAAAAAATACTGGCTGCCTTGGTTAGTTGGAATGCCTGCTGAAACTTCCTTGGCTATTTGTTCTATGATTTTTTCTGGATTATTCGAAAAATTACCAAATTTAAAAGTAATGTTTGCACACGCTGGAGGAGCATTCCCTTCGAGTTTGGGAAGAATTGAACATGGTTTTAACGTACGCCCAGATTTAGTAGCTGTAGATAATCCAGAAAATCCTACTAAATATTTGCGAAACTTTTATTTGGATTCACTTACCCACGATGAAAATATGCTTTATTTTTTAGTTAAAATGTTTGGTTCTGATAGATTAGCTTTGGGTACTGATTATCCATTCCCACTTGGTGAATTACAACCTGGTAAATTAATCGAAAATTCATATTTGAATATTGAAGATAAAGAAAATCTATTTTACAAAACGGCTCTTGAATGGTTAGGTTTAGATAAAAAGAGTTTTATTTAGTTATAAATTGTTAATTACTTTTTTAAAATAAATTAGGTTAAAAATATGAAAGCAACATTTGAAACAGAAAATGTGAAATATGAAAAAATAAAGTTTAAAGTAAATTTTGACTTACCCTTGGAAATTTCAATTCCGTTAAATTTTAATTTAAATCAACCTAATAATTATAATGTACCTTATGCTTCAGCTACTCATTATCAAGATGGGCAATTTATTGGTAATGTAGAAATGGGTGGAAATTGTAATTTTGATACAATTTCAATTATACCACACTGTAATGGAACTCATACTGAATGTATAGGTCATATTACAAAAGAAAAACAATCAATAAATAAAATTTTAACTATTTTCCACAAATTATGTTTGGTAATTTCTATAAAACCAATTGAAGCTAATAACATTAAAAACCCAGTTTTAGATTATTATCCTTTTGATTTTGAAAATATTAAAAATGACAAAGTAATAAACTACGAATTAATTATTAATTCTATCAAAGCTACTAATGGAGTTAGTTTGGTAGATTTAAATGGAAAAAGTTATATTCTATATAATGGTATTAAAATAGATTCTTTGGCAATTAGAACTTTGCCAAATGGCGATACCAAAACAGATATTGATTATATGACAAGTCCACCTGCATATTTAACTAATGATGCAGTTTTATTTCTAAATGAAATTAATATTCAAAATTTGCTACTTGATTTGCCTTCTATTGATAAACAATTTGACCAGGGTAAGTTATCATCTCATCACATTTTTTGGGGCTTAGAGCAAGAGACTAATACTATATCCGATGAAAAGTTAAATGATATATATTTTATTGAAAATTATTATCATAAAACCATAACTGAAATGATTTATATTAATGATCACATTTTAGACGGTGTTTATTTATTAAATCTACAAATTGCACCATTTGAGTTAGATGCCTCGCCAAGTAAACCTTTACTTTATAATATTAAGATTGTTATATAGAAATTTTTAAATAGAAATATAACTTAAAACTTTGTTTTTAATTTGGATATTCTTATATTGTATTTGAATAATTAATTATTTAGTAAATACTATTAATTTTTTTTAGATTTTTGTCAGATTATAATTTAAAATAGTAAACAACATTAATTTTTTAGGTATAACAATGGATTTAAAATCACTATATCAACCTGCCGAATGGCAAACACTCCAATTTTCAGTTATGTGGGTATTTCATAGTGTTGCTGGAGCTGATGGTGTAATTGATAAACAAGAACAATTAGCACTTAAGCAATTAACTTCTAATGCGTCAAAATTTTCTAATCATTTAATCAAAGAAGTTTTAGAGTCTATGGATTCTACTTCTGGAGCAATTTTTAGACAAAGTATGACTGACTCTCGTGGTCCCAAAAAAGGATTATTAGATGTTACCAGTATTATAAATAAAACACTACCACAAGAAGAAGCAACTAGTTTTAAAAAACATTTAATTGCAATTGGTTTTTTTATTGCTAATACATCTGGTGATAAACAATCATCAAAGGTAAGCAAAGAAGAAGCTAATTTTATTGCTAGCTTGGCATTTAGTTTGGGTTTAAAAATGGATGATTTGAAAACTCCGCCATCAATAAGTGAAATTATTACTGTTTTAAGACAATAATAGTTTTATATTAAGCTATAATTTTTTTGTATAACATTGAACAAAAAGAGATTTACTGCTTTGAATATGTATTAATTATAATTAACACATTAAATAAAATTTTTACATTTATTTACTCTAACTTATAACTAATACCAATTATTATATTATTTTTAGAGTAATTTATTCCTAAATCTTTATAATTATTAAATAATATTGATGGTTCATAAAAAATTCCAAAACTTAGTCTATTTTCTGGTTTTAGATTTAATCCCAAGTTTACTCTTGCTATAGTACCAATTGTAGCAAAATTTACAGAAGTTCCAATTGATGGATAAACGCCTCTAAATAAAGATAATTCTTTTACTTCATATTTATAATTAGCACCAATAAAATAGGTATTTTTTAATTGATACATATCTAATTGATTTGGAAGTATAAATTGTTCATTTCCTACTTCTATACCCATTGAGTGATTATTTGCAACTGTATAAAGTAAACCTAAACGGATATTGTTAGAAAAATCAATAACTTGATTATTATAGTTATTTTGAGTAAATCCAATTCCAGAGAAATTTAGTGTAAAATCATTAAAATCTTTAGCATCTTCATATACTTGATTATCTACATAATATATATTATCTCTAAATAATTCTTCTTTAGTTTGCTCAGTAAGTGAGTTTATGATATTTAATTGAGAGTTTAAATTTTCGTTGTTAATATTATAATAATTGTTAACATTAAATACTGTTAGATTATTAGACGTGCTATCAATCATCAAATTATTTTCTAAATTATTATTGTCTAAAATTATAACACCTAAATTTTTGATTATATCTTCTGTTAAATTTAAAGAACTGAATTGATTAAAATCAATTTTAGAATTCATGTTATTATAATTGATATCATTAGGGTTTAAATTAATTGAATTATTATTCGACACACTTAATCTATTTGTTTGATCATCATTTTTATTATTTAGATGATTATTATAAATTCTTTGGTTACTAGGAATCAAACTATTCATATTTCTATTTTGAATAGTATTTGGATTTAAGTTTCTATTTTTAAATTGACTATTTGTTCGTTCATTCACAGCTGGTGGATTATCATTTTTATTATCTTTTTTCTGAACTACAATACTAGAATTATTTAAATTATTTGAACTTTCATCAAAATTTGATTCATTATTTCCTGTTAGGTTATAAATGAATGCAGTCAATAATCCACCAATTAATAAACCTAAAAATGCACTAACATAATCTTTAAAATGAGTAAATAAAGCCATAGAACCTATAGATGCAAAAAATCCAACTAGATGCCTATCATTTTCAACTACTACGACTTCGGCTGTAGGCAAAGATATCCCCAAATTACTAAAAATAGCATTGGTGCTTGAAAGTGGTACTTGGGTATTAGCGAAACTAAATGATGCAGCTCCTTCGTACTTTACCATAGAAAAAAATTCATCTCTATATTCCTTGTTCTCATAGAGTTCTTTGAATAGTATATCTTCTTTAGTCTGGTCAAGCCCCGAATCGAGATATTCGTAAATTAATTGTGAATTAGACATAATGCCTCTAAAATTTAAAATTTATTTTTCTGATTTAAGTTAAAAGTAATAATTTTTACTTTTTTAAAATAATGTTTTGTAACTAATTAAGTTTTGAAAAATATGGCAAAAGCATATTTTTTAAACTTTCTTTTGCTCTATAGAATTTCGTTCTTGCAATTGATGGCGTTATACCTGTAATCTCCTCAATTTCATGATAACCCAATCCTTGATATTGTCTAAATATAAGAACTTCCCTTTCATCCTCGTCTAAAAGACTAATACATTCATCTATATAATTTAATAATTCAATTCTTTCATCATCTAGAATTTTATTAATATTATACCCAAAAACATCTGAATTAATTAATTCACTATTAATATTACGCATTTCTTTATTTTGATTTTTTGTATCAATACAAACATTTCTCGCAACTTTTATTAGGTAGTGTTTAAATGAACTAATTTCATTTGTTTTTTTGACTATTTCGCTAAAATTAATAAATACTTCTTGGAAAACATCTTTAGCAATATCTTCATCTTCCATTATCTTTAGGCAATAAAAATACACATGTGAACTATAACGATTATAAATCTCCAAAAAAGCTAAATCAAAGCTTTTTTTGTCAGCTTTGATTAACTTTAATAACTCTTGATCGCTATATTTACTAATATAATTTATCAATTTGTAATTTTACCCTTTACTAAAAGACTGAAAAAATGCTCTTTTATAACAGACTATTTTTCAACGTCTCTATAACTTATTATATTTCATTGTTTTACAAGAGAAAAAAATATTTTTACACTTGACCAAAAATCATCAATAATCCAAATGTCAACAAAAACACTGCAACTAAGTATTGCAAATATTGTATTGTAACCTTCTTAATTAACTTAATTCCGACTACAACTCCAAGTGTAGAAAATAGTAGTGCAAGTAAAATAAAATCAACTGAATTTTGCGTTAATACTCTACCAAAAGAAGTTGAATATATTGACAATCTGGAAATATCAATAATAATTGAAATAAAAACTCCAGTTGCAATATAACTTTTTGTTTCTAAATTTAATTTAATTAAAAATAAACTTCTTAATGCACCTTGATGCCCCGATAAGCCTCCAAAAAATCCACTAATAAATCCACCTACTCCTAATAAACTATTATTTATTTGAATATTTTTACCTAAATTTGGTAAAAAATCAATAATTGCAAAAACACATATCATTATTCCAATAATTAACTTAATATTTTTACTATTTAATGAATTAGATTGATTTATACCTTGCGATAGATAATCAATTAAATATGCTCCAATAACTGCGCCGATAATAGCTGTAATTCCAAACTTTAAAATTACATTCCAATTTACATTTTTAAAAAGAAAACTAATTTTAAATGAATTATTAAATAAATGAACTATTGCTGTCATTGCTATTGCTATCGGAATGTCAAAAAATAGTGAAAATACCGGCAAAAGAATAGTACCTAATCCAAACCCTGAATAAAATGTAAGTACAGATGCTGAAAATACAACTAACGATATTATTATACTTTGTGATAAATCCATTTAATTACTTTTTGTTAATGTTGAAAATACAGAATAAAAAAAATCAAAATTGTTATTCATTTTGAAACAAATTTAATAAATAAACGTAATCTTTATAAAAGTATTTATCATAATTTAACATTTTGGGAAATAATATGAAAAACATAAAAAGTTTAAGTTTGATTTTAGTGTTAATTTCATTATTTGGATTAAATTCTTGCATAGTTGAAAGAGGACCTGCAGGACCTGCAGGTGACCAAGCAATCAATACATTTGTAACATATAATTTTAATATTAGTTCTGACTCGTGGGTTATGAAAAATGGTGATAATAGCACTTATTTGTATTATAAATCTATACCTGAAATTAACTCAAATGTAATAAATAATGGATTGGTTTTAGCTTATGCAAGAATTGACGGCAAACCTTGGGTTCAATTACCAATGACTAATTTTTATAATGATAATGGTACACCTTATACATTAGAATATTTGCCATATCATACTGTAGGTGGATTTGAGTTACAATATATTGATAGCCATCCAGAACCAATTGCACCAAGTGTATTTACAGAATTAAGAGTTGTAATTATAGAAGGGGCAGATTTTTTGAATGCTATTAAACATTCAGATAAAACTAATGTAAATGAAGTTATGGCAAATCTTACTCGTACAAAATATTTAATTGAAAGTGCTAAATAATGGTTAATGGTTAATGATATTTTATTCTTAGGTCAAGAGTTTCGCTTGACCTTTTTAATTTTTAAGTGGATCGGATTACCATCCTTAATTTTTTTTCAAGCCCTACCTTTGGAATAGATGGGTATGTGGCTTTTCTTGTAATGGTCGATGGCATAGACCATTCTTAATAAGAGTTTTATCCGAGATAAACCTGCGAATTAAATAATCTTGAGAAACAAGGCTGTGCCTTTTTTGACTATAAAAAATCTTTTCTCTACTTAGACTCTTGCTTAAGTCCCCTACCAGTTTTTTGGATTCTATTTTGACCTTTTAAATTTTCAAATATTGTATCCAAAACTCCATTTATAAAGTTACTACTTTTGTCAGTTGAAAACGCTTTAGAAATATCTAATACTTCGTCCATAGATACTTTAATTGGTATTTCAGAAAAAAATAAAAATTCTGTTACTGCCATTTGAATTAAAATTCTATCAATTGGTGCAATTCTAGATTTATCCCAATTTTCTACTAAAGTGTCTATTAAATTATCTAAGTAATCTTTATTTGATACAATTTTAGTCAATAACTCTTTGCCAAAATTTCTTTCGTCATTAGACCATATTATTTGAACATCTGC
>JBEICW010000145.1:0-7124 GCA_040383785.1 Ignavibacteria bacterium
TAAAAAGATTTAATATACCTATAAATTCAATAAATTTAGGGATATATCGTTTTTTGTTGATATAAAATTGAATTTTTAAAATTTGTCTTTTCCTGACCAAAAATAAATATGAACAAAATATTAGAAGATTTGAATATTAATTTTAATACTATTGATAAGATAAATCAAGGCGATATAATATTTGTAAACCCAGAACTTTTATATTTATTATTAATAATACCATTTTTTTTAATGTATTATTATTTTTATTCTAAAAAACAATTACCTACATTTAATAGTTCAAATTTTGTAAATAATACTGATAAATTATTGGGGATAGAATACTTAAAATTCAATTCTAAATCATACTTGAGAAATTTATTGCCTATATTCAAAAGTATAGCAATTGGACTTATTATTATTGCTCTTGCTCGCCCCCAGTCGAGTTCATCACGCAAAGAAATAACAACGAACGGTATAGATATAGTAATGGCTCTTGACGTTTCTACTTCAATGCTTGCTGAAGATTTGAAACCCAATAGAATAGAAGCTGCAAAAAAAACTGCTATTGAATTTGTTGAAAATCGAAAAAATGATAGAATTGGTTTAGTGATATTTTCGGGTGAAAGTTATACAAGTTGCCCAATAACTACCGACCATACAGTTCTGATTAATTTATTATCAAATATCAAAAGTGGAATCATTGCCGATGGTACAGCCATTGGTTTGGGGCTTTCTACAGCGGTATCGAGATTAAAAGAGAGTAAAGCAAAAAGTAAAGTAATTGTATTGCTCACTGATGGCTCAAATAACGCTGGAAATATTGCTCCCGAAACTGCTGCCGAAATAGCTTTGGTATATGGAATTAAAGTTTATACAATTGCAGTTGGAACCAAAGGAATGGCACCATATCCTATGCAAACACCCTATGGAAAGCAATATGTAAATGTAGAAGTTGAAATTGATGAAGAATTACTCAAAAAAATTGCCAATAACACTAATGGCGAATATTTCAGAGCAACAAATAATAAGTCTTTAAAAGATATTTATGATAAAATAAATAAATTAGAGACAAGTAAAGTAGAGCAGTTCTATTACACCAAAAAAACCGAAGAATTTACATTCTTTGTGTTTTTTGGTATATTATTTTTGATTTTAGAAATATTATTAAATTATACATATTTCAGAACTTTACCGTAATTATTTCGTATAAATATTTATATTAAACAATTTTATAAAAAAATAATAATTAAATGAATCATCTATATTATACAGCAAAGTTTACATTTAAAAGTTACTATGAAATATTTAATGATAATGAATATACTAATAAAATCGGCGAAATTAAAGAGAGTAGTTGGCTAACTGAAACTAAAGCAGAGTTGAACCAATCTAAATATTTATTTATAAATAATGGTATATACTTAAACAAAACCAACATATTTAAGTTAAATAAAGAAAATTATAAAAATGAAAAAATAGGTGAAATAACATATAACTTTTGGAAATCCAAAGCAAATATTGAGTTATATAAACAAAAATACAATTTTCAATATACGAATAACTGGAATACAAAATTTGAAGTAATAAGTGATATTGATAAATCCAAACTATTGGGAGGGGAGAGTAAATCTTTAAAAGGTAGGGTAGATATTTTACCCAAAAATGCTGAATTATCTGACAAATTAACATTTGAAAATGATGAAATTTCTATTTCACAAATACAAGAAATTTTAGCATTGTCGTTAATTTACACAAATAATATGATAATATACTATATGCTTATTTTAATAATAATGGTGATTTCATTTGTAAATATAGTCACATAAAAGTTCTTTTTTATAGTATAATAGACACCCTTGGCTGTTCATCCTTTAATCATGGAAGGTCAAGCGACTGCCAAGAAATTCTTTGTTCTTCGCAGGCAGAATTTGTCAGTTTAGCAGACAGTTGTAGTTTCTTTGCTGTAAAATCTAATTAAAAATTATGTTAAAAAGTCCTGTTATCTCACCACCAACCCCGTCCTCAGGGTAGTGAGTAAAAAAGAAAAACTGGCAAAAATAGTGAAATATCGTGAAGTTTTTTCTGAAATTTTATATTGTAGGAACAATTCGCGAATTGTCCGTCTTCTTCGATGGACAAGTCACGACCTATCCCTACAAAAATAAAAAAACTGGTAAAAATAGTGAAATATCGTGAAGTTTTTCATGAGAAAACGCAAAAAATGGTGCAAATAATGCAAAATTATTTACAAATTTTGACTTTCTTCTAACTTCATTCTTTTCTTTCTATCTATAAAACCCATAATGTAATATCCAGTTGAACCCAAGCATGAACCAGACATAATAGCGAAAACAATCATTCTGCGACTGCGAGTTAACTCGTCTAATTCAGCATTTTTGCTTGATTTGAAGCCCATAATGCCAGTAGTAATCGCAAATAAAAATGTTACACCAACCAAAATATGTGCAACAGTTTTATTCCCTTTGATTATGTAACTTGTTAACGAAATAAGACCTATCCCAACAATTGCACCAATTAAAGCTGTAAATGGGCGTGCAGGATTAGAAAAATAACTAAATAAACTAACTAAAGTTAGTACCATTCCATTCATAAAGTTCACAATGTGTGGCTTGTTAATCATAATTTTACCTTTTTATATTTTTATTATTTTAGAATTAATTTTGTTTTTATTTTCGATTAATTTTCGTAATTTTTAATCATATATTGCAAAATATCCTTTGCTGCATTTGGAATCACTGTACCAGGACCAAATATGAAATTTACACCATTTTGATATAAATATTCATAATCTTGATGTGGAATTACCCCACCAGCAATGATTATCTTTTTCTCGTCAAATTTTTTGAGTGCTTCGATTAATTGTGGAATTAGCGTTTTATGTCCCGCCGCAAGTGAACTTATTCCAATAATATGAACATCGTTTTCAACAGCTTGTTTGGCTGCTTCTTCTGGCGTTTGGAAAAGTGGTCCGATATCCACGTCAAAACCTAAGTCTGCAAAGGCAGTAGCAATTACTTTTGCACCTCTATCATGACCATCTTGACCCAATTTACAAACTAAGATTCTTGCTCTACGACCATCTAATTCAGCAAATTCGTCACTTAATTTAAGCACTTCTACTACATCAGAATTATCTTCTATATTTTTGATATATACTCCGCTAATTGTTTTATTATTTGCTTTATATCTACCAGATGCTTTCTCGATTGCATCAGAAATTTCGCCCAAAGTTGCTCTTTTTCTTGCTGCTTGAATGCTTAAATCTAATAAATTAGCACTTTTATCATTAACAGCATTTGTGATTTTCTCTAATATTTCTATAACTTCATCATTATTTCTTTCTGCTTTAAGTTTGTTTAGTTTTTCGATTTGGCTGATTCTTACTGCTGTGTTATCAACTTCTCGTATTTCTAGATCATTAATTTCATCAATTTTATATTTGTTTATGCCAACAATTACATCTTCCCCAGAGTCAATTCTTGCTTGCTTTTTAGCTGCTGCTTCTTCGATTTTCATTTTAGGTAAACCTGCCAAAATTGCTTTGGTCATTCCACCCATTTCTTCGACTTCATTAATCAAGTCCCACGCTTTTTGCATAATGTCGATAGTAAGTTTTTCTATTACTTCCGAGCCACCAAATGGGTCAACAATATTTGTAATACCAGACTCTTCTTGAAGTATGATTTGAGTATTACGGGCAATACGTGCCGAAAAGTCAGTTGGAAGGGCAATTGCCTCGTCTATTGCATTTGTATGTAGCGACTGTGTACCACCCAAAATTGCAGCAAGTGCTTCGATTGTTGTTCTAATTGCATTATTATACGGTTGCTGCTCGGTCAAACTCCAGCCAGAAGTTTGGCAATGCGTTCTAAGTGCTAATGATTTAGGATTAGTAGGATTAAACCTTTGGATAATTTGAGCCCACATTACTCTTGCTGCTCTCATTTTGGCGATTTCGGTATATAAATCCATTCCAATACCCCAAAAGAAAGACAGTCTGGGTGCAAAGTCGTCAATTTTAATTCCTGCTTCTATTCCAGTACGAATGTATTCCAAACCATCGGATAGGGTATAGGCAAGCTCAATTTCGGCAGTCGCACCGGCTTCTTGCATGTGGTAACCCGAAATTGAAATACTATTAAATTTAGGCATATTTTGAGAAGTATATGCAAAAATATCTGAAATAATTCTCATTGATGTTTCTGGTGGATATATATAGGTATTTCGCACCATATATTCTTTGAGTATGTCATTTTGGATAGTGCCAGCTAATTTCTCTTGGCTTATACCTTGCTCTTCTGCTGCAACTATATAAAATGCTAGTATTGGCAATACTGCACCATTCATTGTCAT
Organism: Ignavibacteria bacterium; assembly: GCA_040383785.1. GTDB lineage: Bacteria > Bacteroidota > Ignavibacteria > Kapaibacteriales > UBA2268 > JBDNHS01. The sequence goes on from JBEICW010000145.1 coordinate 4,357, forward strand.
AGAAACCGAAATATCGCCAAGCGGTATGCCATCAAATAGTTGTTTCATATCCAAGATTGAGTCAATTGCAACTCCTGCTTTGCCAACATCGCCAACTACTCTTTCGTTATCAGAGTCATATCCTCTATGAGTAGCGAGGTCAAATGCAACAGACAAACCTTTTTGCCCTGCAGCAAGATTTTTGCGATAAAATTCATTACTTTCTTCGGCTGTCGAAAAACCTGCATATTGTCTAATAGTCCAAGGTTTATTCACATACATTGTAGTGTATGGACCACGTAAATATGGTGGCAAACCTGAATGATAGTTTGAAATCTGAAAACCCTTTGGTTTGAAATTATCAACTCCATCTGGATTTTTAGATTTTATGTATTCTTGAAGTTTATTATAGTTTAATTTCATTTTTGATTTTAATTTTAATTCTATTTTTATATTAGATTATTATTGAGTTGCTAATTCTGCCAAGTGTGAATTGAGTTTATTACCAATTTCAACTAGATTACTACCTTTGAAGATAAATAACAAATGGTCATTATTTTCTATTGAGTTCGTATCAATTTCAAAATCTTTTGGATTACCAAATACAATTAATTTTGAATTAGGTAAAGATTTTTTAATTGATAAAGTTAATTCTCGCAAAATTTCCGAATAAATTTTATTAGTAGAGCAAACAGCAATGATTGGAGGATTTTTTACGTTGCAAGTATCGATAATATCTTCAATTAGTTCAAATTCTATACTTTCAGTGTAGTTTAATGATAATAACCCCAAAATATCTTTTGCATAATCTAAACGTGGCAAATAGTCTAACTTACTTCCAATATTAACTAAATATACTTCTTCGAATAATTCATTTGATGAGTTTACTAAATGCCTTTTATGAGCTTGTAATTTGATTGTTTCAAATTCTTCAGCAAATCTTTGAGAAATATTTAGAATTAAACCATTTTTTTCATTTTCTAATAATTCTTCAATAATTCTATAATCATCACCAAGACTATTGTAAATTTTATTTACACCAATAAAAGGAGTTCGTGCAGTTTCGATATTAGACTTAACTTGTTGATATAATTTTTGGACTAATTCATTAAAATGACCTTCTAAAACAAATTCATCAAAATTTTCAGTTTGTTCAGAGTTCATTTCATTGAATAAATTGATTGTAGCTTTATTGCTTTCATCAGTCAAACTTTCGATATAATATGAGCCACTTAATACATCTATAAATCTATCAACATTACTTTCTTCAATCAAAATTCGCATTATATTATCAAACATAAGTTGAGAATCAATATTTCCTCCCAATCCGAAGTCATATTCAAAACTTTCGATTAAATCACTATTTCCAATGAATGAAGATAAAGTTTCTAAAGTAAGGCGGATTATATTGCTATACAAATCTAAAGACGACTTATTATTAATACAAGATTTGGTTTTGATTATGATATTAGGTTTAGCAAATTTATTATCATTTTTTGAGTTAAATTCATCAAATGTATAATCAAGTAATAATCTTAATGAACGCAAAGTAGCAATTTCAGATAAAAAATCGCTATTTATATATTTATCAATAACTACCAATTCTATTCTATCTTTTGCATTTACTAATTTTTCAGTTAATAAATGGTTGTAAAGTGTTAAAATAGTTGCGTTTTCAGTTATTGAATTATTAGTCAATTCTTTTGTGATTTTTGCATCAATAATATATGAATTAGGATACTCATTGCCTTCATTTTTGCTATACTGACGCATTTCTATAGACATGAAATCAGCACTGATGCTTAAAGTATTATCAATATTTTCGATGTCAATATCATTATCAAAAACATAATTTAATCCAACAGAATGAAATATTTCTTCACCAATTGGAGATATATTTTGAATATCAAGTGCTGTATAAAATCCTTTGGATTTAATTCCAAGAGAATTATGTTTAGCCAAAACAGAATATAAATCTTTATCTGCTTCTAATTTTAAATTTCGCCTAACTTCCATTTCCCAATCTTGAACAGAATGGAAAGGAAATTCATTTTCTGTAACGTAATTAAATTTGTTCATATTTTGTTTTTACTTTTTAATTTTCTTTATTAATTAGAAATTTACACTTTCCATTTAATATTACAACCGGCAGAAGGAATTTGATTTTCGCTAATTTTTGTGCTATTTATTAAACTATCCAAAACGCTTGACAAATCTATTCCAGTTACTAATTTCCCATTATTAGGTCTGGCTGAGTCAAATTGCCCTCTGTACACTAATTTATCATTATAATCATACACAAAAAAATCAGGAGTGCACTGAGCATCATAACTTTTTGCCAATTCTTGCGTATAGTCCATAAGATATGGGAATGCAAAATTAAACTCTTTTGCTTGCAAAACCATATTTTCTTCTGAATCATCAGTATATCTCTCAATGTCATTAGAATTAATCGCAATGAATTTAACACCTTTTTGAGAGTATATTTGACTAATTTCACCCAATTTACTGTTAATTAACTTTACAAACGGACAGTGAACACAAATAAACATAATCACAGTTGCGATTTGTGATTTGTTGTCTGTTAATTTGTAATTATTATTACTAATGACGTCTAAAAGTTCAAAATTAATAATTTTAATTCCCAAACGAATAATTGTAGATAAAAATACTGCCTTTTTTCCACTCAATATTTTATATTCAAGATATTTTTTTACATTCTTAATTTTACAATATACAATATCTAAAATTAAAATACCATTTGCAAATTAAATAAAAAAAAGTTTAAA
>JBEICW010000146.1:0-7121 GCA_040383785.1 Ignavibacteria bacterium
ATTATATATTATTACAATAAAAATAGATTTTAAAAGTTATTATACTTTTTATATTGACTTAAAAAATGAGTAGAATATGAGTAATTTTCATTTTCAAACTTCAATTTCTAATGATAAAATAATTCATTTACCAGATGATTTTGAATTAATTAATCAAGAAGTAGAAGTTCTAATTTACACAAAAGAAAAAAAAGATGTTAAAAGTGTTTCTGCATTTTTAGATAAGTGGTCTGAATTTTTCAAAGAAGAAGAATTGAATGATAAGTATAATTATTTGATGGAAAAGTATAAATAATTTTTCTATTAAGTATTAGTTTATAAAAACTAAAATCCTACTCATTATCCCACATTTTATCCACCACAAAAAAAAAAAAATACTTGATTAGAATCATATATTATTATTGCTAATAAATAAAATCCTAATCAAGCATAATTGGGTTTTATAGAAAAAAAAATTCTTAGTCCATTATCTTTCTTAAGAAAGCAGGTTCACTATTTAATATTTTGTTAGATTTTTCGCCAATACCGATAGCCGATTCTCTTAATTTCTCTATTTGTGCAGAATGCTGTCCGCCTAATGGAGCTTGATTAACATTACTTTTTCTAATAATTGCAGCTTCATCTAAATTTCTAAGTTGGTTAGGACCTTTTGGGCTCATATCCAATGCAGTCGCAACTTGTGAATTGCTAAATCTATTAGAAGAGGCGCCACCAAAAGTTAATTGGCCTATTCTACTATTTTGATTACTAAAAGCATTAGTATGATTTACAACTGGCGCTTCTTCGATTTTTACTTCTTCTACTTTAGGAGCAATTATTTCTTTGGGTTGATTTAATCCAGTAGCAACAACAGTTACCATAATTTCATCGCCCATTTCAGTATTTGGCACCACACCGTGAATCAATAAAGCATCATCTCCAGCAGCTTCTTGAACTAATGAAACCGCTTCAGAAATTTCAAACATAGTCATATTACCTGTTATATTAACAAGTAATCCCTTGGCACCAGCAATAGAAACACCATCTAAAATCGGAGAGTTTAAAGCAGCTTTTGTAGCTTCAATTGCTCTATTTTCACCAGATGCTCTACCGATACCCATAATAGAATCGCCTTTGCCTTTCATAATTGTGCTAATGTCAGCAAAGTCCACATTTACCACACCGTGATTGCTAATAATATCAGCAATACCTTTGGTTGCATTATATAATACTTCGTCAACCATAGAAAATGCGGCAGAAAAACTTGTGTTTTTGTCAATAATTTCTAATAATCTTTGATTAGAAATTACAATCAATGCATCTACATGATTTCTTAATTCTTCAATCCATTTTTCAGCCAAGTTCATTCTTTTAGAGCCTTCCCATTTGAAAGGTTTAGTAACAATACCTACTACTAATGCTCCTAATTCTTGTCCGATTTGTGCTACCAATGGTGCTCCGCCAGTACCAGTACCGCCGCCCATACCACTTGTAACAAAAATCATATCGCTTCCTTGCAAAGCTTGTTTGATTGCATCTCTGCTTTCTTCGATAGAAGATTTGCCCACTTCAGGATTTGCTCCGGCTCCCAATCCTTTTGTAGAGTTTTTGCCGACTTGAACTTTTACGTGAGCTAAATTATGTTCCAAAGCTTGTCTATCTGTATTAGCTGCAATAAACTCAACTCCTGACAAACCTTTTGTAATCATGTTATTGATGGCATTTCCCCCGCCGCCACCAATTCCGATTACTTTTATTACCGCACCTTCGTAAGATGTTGATACTGTATCCAATGATATCATACTACTAACCCAATTATTTAATAATATTTAAAATACTTTATGCTGTTTAATTTTTTATTTAATTTCTGTGATTTATTTAATTAATCTAACTACTAATTATAATTCTTCAATAAATGATTTTATTCTATTACCAAAACTTTCTTTTGGTTTTTCTTCTTTAACTTGAGTTGACTCTTTAGCAGATTCTTTATTAACCTTAGTTTCTTTAGGTTTATTAAAGATATTAGTAATTTTCCCTACTATACTGTCTTCTTCTTTTTTAGGACTTTTTAGATTTGCTTTCAAATCTTTTATTTCACTTTTGAATTCTTCTTCTTCGTCTTGTTCTATTTCGATTTTTTCATTTTCAGAAATAAATTCATTATGAACTTCTTTTGTAATTTCGAAACTATCTGCTAAATTGCTACTTACCATTTCTAAATTTTCTAAATCTCTCATTCCATAAAGTGCCAAACCAACCGCAGTTGAATAAACTGGCGACTCTACTTCGGGAGCCAAACCAGAATATGAAATGTGGGTAGGGATTCCAATTTTTACCGGCATTCCAAATATTTCAGAAGCTAATTTTGCTGCACCGTTTAGTAATGTTGTGCCACCTGTAATAACAATACCAGCACCTAATTGATTAGCATAACCTGAACGTTTTACTTCAAGAGCAGCAAAGTGGAATAATTCTTCCATTCTTGCTTGAATAATCTGACATAGATAACTTTTGTGGGCTTCCATTGGCTTTCTGCCGCCGATACCTGGTATCATAAATACTTCATCTTGCATAATCGAATCAAGGTGAGTATGTCCGTATTCTCTTTTAATTCTTTCGGCTTGATTGGCAATTATACCCAAAACTTTTCTAATATCATCAGTAACGTGTTTGCCTGCAATACCAAAAACAGAAGTAAATCTTAAAATATTCTCTTCAAAAATAGCAATATCGGTAGTTCCACCACCAATATCAATCATAGCCACGCCAACTTCTTTCTCTTCTTGAGTTAATACTGCTGTACTACTTGCAATTGGCTCTAATACCAAATCTTTCACTTTCAAACCACATCTTTCTACGCATCTATACAAATTCTGAATAGCAGTATTAAGTCCAGTAACTATCTGTACATTTGCTTCTAATCTAACTCCACTCATTCCAATTGGGTCGGTAATACCATCTTGACCGTCAATTATATAATCTTGCGGAATTACGTGTATAATTTTTCTTTCTGATGGGATACTAATCTTTTTTGTTTCTTCAAGTAATCTATCCACGTCTTTTTTAGTGATTTCGCCTGTAGGGTTCGAAATACCAATAATACCTCTCGTTTGAATAGATTCTACGTGGTCTCCTGCAATACCAATAACTACTTCAGTTACCTTTAGTCCAGCTTGTTGTTCTGCTTGAGCAATTACTTTTTTGATTGCCACAACAGTTTTGTCTATATTAACAACAACTCCCCTATTTAGTCCTTCACTTTCAGCAATTCCAATTCCCAAAATTTGCAGAGTCTGATTTTCAAAATTAGGTGCCGCAACTAATGCACATATTTTTGAAGTACCAATATCTAATCCTACAGTAATATTTCTCGACATTTTTTTATAACCCAATTAAAATTTAAAACTTTAGGAGTAATTAAACTAAGTATTTAAACTAAGAAAACATTATACTTAAAATAACCTACAAAATAATAACTTTATCTTTCCAACGTAAATCTATATGTTTCAGATATTTTGTTTCGTTTCTAACAACCCACTCTTTCCAAAACAATACAAATTTATAATATTTTTCATCTAAATTATCTAATCTACCAAATAGTATTTTTAGATTTTTATCAGTTGTGATAAATTCAAAACTTTTATCTTTTAAATTATATTCAATTTCGGAAATAATATTATAAACAAATTCATTATCTTCCAAACTTGACAGTAAATTCTTTAAATTTTCAACTATAGTTTTGCTCTTCAAATTATTTTTATCAATACCAACAATAATAGGCATATCAGAATAATTATTAAGTGCACGATTTGGCATTACTTTGCCGAACTTATCTATATAATCCAAATCACCATTTTCAAATTTAATATATGCAATTGGAATACGCTCTTTAATAGATATTTCAATAGATTTACTATTTTTAAAATTTACATAACAGTATTCAATATAATGGTATCTCTCTAATTTATCTTCTAATTTTAGTAAATTTATCTGTGATTGTTTTTTAGCAATAATTAACGTATCTATATAGTTTTCGATTTCTTTATTAGAAAGATATTTAGTGCCAGTGATTACAATCTCTTCAATTTTTTGGTCCTTACTCCAATCTTCAGACATAAATACCAAAAATGTAAATAAAATCACGCTCAATAAAATCAAGGTAATCAAAACAATTCTTTTGACAAATAATTTGCTCAATATTGAACTAAAACTGCTAATATGAATACCTTAAATAAATTAAAGATAAATAATCATTATAATTAACTATAATTCAATAAAATCAAAATATTGCTTTCAACTAAATGATTTCAATATAATGATTTCAACTCTATATTTTTTAAATTTTTTGTAAATAAGGAAGAAAAATTGGGGATATCTCTCTTCTTTATGCTGCTTTACAATTCTTTTTTTTTCAAAAGTAACAAGAATTTATTTAATAACAAAGAAAAAAATTATTTATTTGTAAATTAATAAAAATAAAAGGTTTATAGTTGTAACAAAATCCATTTTATTTCATTTTATATTATATTTAATTTTAAACTAAAAATAATTTCAAAAAATTAACTAAAAAATAAAAACAACTTTTTACATTTATTAATGGATAAAATTACAAAAAAAAATATACAAAAACTACAAAAATATTAACTCAAAATAATATTTTTTTTTATTGAATATTTTTTTCAAAATTATTTGCATAATTCAAAAAAACTCCTTAAATTTGTATTCAATTATAATAACAAAAGCAAAAAAACTTTTTGGTTATAATATGGAATACCAAGGGAAATTCGCATAATTGGTATTGCAGCAGTCTTGAAAACTGCCGGGAGTGATCCCATGGGGGTTCGAATCCCTCATTTCCCGCACTAATAGATAAAAAAAGTCCTATCAGAAATGATAGGACTTTTTTTTTGTGTTTAATCCCACCTAAAAAACTAAAAATATCCCCATAATAAAACAACATTCTTGTTATTTCGTAAATAAACTAATGTACTATTCAAATTGATGAATAATTATAGCCTGCTATAAATTTCAAATTTCCTTTCCTACCCCCTCTCCAAAATTTATTTTGGGGAGGGCTGGGGAGGGGTTTCTTAGTCTTAGATAAGGAATAAATTAAATGAAAACTCCACATAACGACCCATTTTTGTATATAAATCTAAAACAAAAAGCATTATATAATCGCAAAAATCCTACTTATGCTGAAAAATTAATGTGGAATTTGCTTAGAAGAAATAATTTAGGAGTTCATTTTAAAAGGCAACATTTAATATATACTTATATAGTTGATTTTGTTTGTTTAGAGTTAGGATTAATAATAGAAATTGATGGTAGTTCACATGATGATAAAATTGAATACGATGAACTGAGAACACAGCATCTCGAATATTTTGGTTTTAGAGTGGTTCGATTTGATAACTCTGAAATTATTGAAAAAGGTAATTTGGTTGAATCTCAAATTAGAAGTTTGATTGCTGATTTAAAAATTTAAAAACCCCTCCCCGACCCTCCCCAAATCAAAGATTTAGAGAGGGAGCAAGAATAAAAGATTTACTTTCCACCAAACAACCACTCCCAAAAACCAAAAAATATCCCCATAATAAAACAACATTCTTGTTATTTCGTAAATAAGCTATTGTACTTTTCAAATTGAAAAAATAATTTATAATTTTTTAATCTAATCAAAAATCAAATGCAATTCATAGACCTAAAAGCCCAATATAATAGACTTAAAGCGGATATCGACCAAAGAGTATTAAACGTGCTTAATCACGGTGCTTACGTTTTCGGACCAGAAATCGCCGAAATGGAAAAAAAACTCGCTGACCACGCTGGCGTTAAACATTGCCTTAGCTGTGCCTCTGGTACTGATGCACTATTAATTCCACTTATGGCTTGGGGAGTCAAACCTTGTGATGCGGTTTTTGTGCCGTCATTTACTTTTATCTCGACTGCCGAGGTCGTGAGTTTGCTGGGTGCAACTCCGATTTTTGTGGAAGTAGAAGAGCATACTTTTAATATTGATGTTAAGCATCTTGAAGTTATGATTAATAGAGTATTGGCTGAAGGAAAATTGATTCCAAAGGTAATTGTGCCAGTTGATTTATTTGGACTTACAGCAGATTATAGTGCAATCGAAAAAGTTGCTGAAAAGTATAATTTATTGATAATGGAAGATAGTGCACAGGGTTTTGGCGGAAAAATCAACGGCAAAGTAGCCGGTTCTTTTGGTCAAGTTTCTGCAACTTCATTTTATCCAGCTAAGCCACTTGGTTGCTACGGTGATGGTGGTGCAATTTTCACCAATGACGATGAATTAGCTGATGTTATGAAGTCTATCAGAGTTCACGGAATGAGTAGCGACAGATATAATAACGTGAGAATTGGTATAAATGGTCGTATGGATACTATCCAAGCGGCAGTAGTTTTGGGTAAATTAGAAGTATTTGTTGATGAATTAGATAGACGTAATTATGTTGCAAGTAAATACAAAGCCGGCATTACAAAAAATGTGAAAACACCAACAGTACCTGAGGGGTATTATTCTTCTTGGGCGCAATATTCTGTATTGGCTGAAAGTAGCGAAATGAGAGCAAAACTGCAAGATTACTTAAAAACAAAAAATGTTCCGACAGTAATATATTATCCAATTCCATTACACTTACAAACTGCTTATGCATACTTGGGTGGAAAAAGAGGCGACTTGCCTGTTACAGAGTCAATTGCAGATAGAGTGTTTAGCTTGCCAATGCACCCATATATGACAGACGCAGAAATTGGAGAAGTAATAGACGCGATTAATAGTTTTGAGGGGTAATTTTTATCTTTAAAGTTCGTAAAGACAAGGCACTGCCTTGTCTCGCAGGACTGTAATATTATCATAACTTTGAATTTGGTAGAGACTTAGCAAGCTACGCCTTTCTTTGAAATTGCAAGTTTATCTCTTATAAATAGTCCAGAGACCCCACCCCCAACCCCGCCCGTGGGCAGGGAGTAGGAAAAAGAACAAAAATGTTAAATAGTAACCTTAGTGACTTCAAACTTTGTGTACTTTGTGTTAAAATACTCTTTTCACTCATTCTCATAATATCTAAATTTTATAATTTATGGATTGGTTAATTCTAATAATGGCTGGCTTATTC